>CACYDL010000261.1 GCA_902773195.1 uncultured Lachnospiraceae bacterium | reverse complement strand
GCCGCTGCTGTCCCGGCCGCCGCTCCTGCCGCCGTGGACGCCGTCCCTGCCGTCCCTGCCGTCGCCGCAGTGCTCTGCACCGCCGCCGTGACCGAAGACGTAGTGGAATCACTGTCGGTGAGCGAAGAAATTGTATTCGAGCCGTTTCCACAGGCAGTAAGTGCGACAGCCAGAGCGCCTGCGGCTGCGATCGCGGCGATTGTTCTCAGATGAATTCTCATATATGAGCTCCTTTCAATGATAACCGTTTGGCATCAATCCTGCTGATTTTATCATTTTCAAATGAAAGAGTCAACCTGCGGCGTCTCCCGCCGGCAGCCCGCCTCCGCGTCCGCCCGCGGCAGGCCCGCCTGACGGGGGCGGTCCCAGGGAAGAGACGGCCTTGCAGGAAGCTTCTCCCGCTTTAAGCGTACAGGTCTCCCCCTCTTTCAGGTCCGGGCATGAGAAGATCACGGAATTCCCGGACGTCCCGAGGACGGTTTCGGTAAGAACACCGCCGTCTTCGCCTGTAATCGTGAGAGCATCGCCTTCCGAGAAATTCTCAGAGAGCGTAAAGTTCACCGAACACTGCGCCGAACCCGCGCCAAAGGATACCGCCGTCTCGGACGCCCCTGACGCGATCACGGTTCCGCCGTTCACGATCATCTCTCCTCCGTTCTCGGTCCCCGGGTCCAGGGCGCCGTCTCCGCTGTTCGGGGGTCCATCGACGATGACGTACCCGCCGTTGATCACGATGTCGCCGTTCGAATCGAGCCCGTCCCCTCCGGCATCTACGTACACGGTTCCGCCGTTGATCCCGAGAAAGGGGATATCCGCTTTTGTATCTTCATCCGTCCCGGTCTCACCGGGCCTCATGGCGGACAGCGTGCTGCCGCCCTTTCCGCCCGCGGCGTTGATGCCGTCTTCGGAGGATGTGACGGAGATGTCCCCGCCATTTACAGTGATGTTCGGGGCCTCGAGCCCCTCGCGGCTTTCGGTAATGCTGATCCCTCCTCCGTCGATGATGAGGTTCCCGTCGGCGTGGATCCCTTCGCCGCCCGCGGCGATCTCAGCGTTCCCGCCGGTTATGACGACGTACCCCTTCCCCTTCTTGTCGTTATTCGCCTTCAGGCCGTCGTTCCCGGCGGTGACGCCGATGGTGCCGCCGCATATCCGGAGTGAGTCATGCCCGACAAATCCGTTCTTCCCGGCACTGACCTCAATTGTGCCCCCCGCGATGACAAGATCATCGGAGCTCCGGATTCCGCTGCACCCGGCAGCCGTCACCCTGAGCGAGCCGGTTCCGTTGATCGTCAGATCATCCCTCGAGTAGAGCGCGGCGTTTATTTCCCGCGCCGTCTCCTCTTCCCGGAGATTCCCCGTCAAGGCCAGTATATTTTCGGAGTTCTCCGCCAGGGTCAGGAAGACCTTGTCGGCCTGCTTCACATAGAGAGGTGCGAGATCTTCATTTTCAACCGCAGCTCCGTCGAGAACGATCTGAAGCCTGACCTTCCCCGCATCCACGATGATCCGATGGCCGGTCTCCATCGCCCCCGAGAGAACATAGGTCCCCTTCGAGACGATGCAGAGGTCCCCGTCCAGCTCATAGGCGCCGGCGGTCGCGAGGCCGTCCAGATCGTCGAGCGCGATCCTCTGCGCGCTGCCGGCATCCCAGGACGCGTCAAGATCCCGCTCCGTAAAATACTCCGTCTCACGGGCAGAGGCATCCATCTCCACCGCGGCGAGACCCGGCAGCTCCCCGCTCATAAACAGAATTGTGACTGCCGTGAGGACGGCGGCAGTCACTCCGCGCGCCGCATTGATATGTCTTCTCTCTACTGACGTCATATATATTCTCCGTCACAGGTCACGCGCACCCGCGCTCCCCGCAAAGACCTTCCTCTGCAAATATGAAGAAAGCCGCGCTGATCGCTCAGCGCGGCTGCCATATGCCTTATGAACACTTCAATTATTCGATGACGGAAGCAACTCTTCCGGATCCGACAGTACGTCCGCCTTCACGGATAGCGAAGGTAAGACCCTGCTCCATAGCGATCGGG
>CACYDL010000260.1 GCA_902773195.1 uncultured Lachnospiraceae bacterium | reverse complement strand
GCCGCCAGGCGCTCGATCGCGTCCCCGGATACCTCGATCCTCGCCACCGTGTCCCCGTGCATGCGCACCCGGACCTGGCGGAAGCCCGCCTCCCTCAGGATCCGCTCCGCCTCTCCTACCATCCGGAGCTTCTGTTCCGTGATGGTCTCCCCGTAGACGAATCTCGTCGCCAGGCAGGCGTAGGAGGGCTTGTTCCAGGTGGGCAGTCCGAGCCTTTCGGACAGCGCGCGGATATCGGCCTTCGACAGGCCCGCGGCGGCCAGAGGACTTCGGACGCCCAGCTCGCCCACCGCCTTCATGCCCGGCCGGTAGTCGCCCCCGTCGTCCGTATTCGACCCCTCCGCGACGCAGGACAGGCCTGCTTCCCGGGCGGTGCGAAGGATGACGGAAAACAGCGCCTTCTTGCAGATATAGCACCGGTCCGGCGGATTCTGGGCGAACCCCTCGATCTTCAGCTGGCTGACGTCGCAGAAGATCTGGCGGACGCCTTCCTTCTCACAGAAGCCGGCGGCCTCTTCCGTCTCCGACGCGGGGACCGATTCGCAGCGCACCGTGACGGCCGCCGTCCGGTCGCCCAGGACGTCGTGGGCGGCCTTCAGGAGAAACGTCGAATCGACGCCTCCGGAGAAGGCCACGGCGACGCTGCCCCATTCCCGAAGCTGCGCCTTCAGCGCCTCATATTTCCCGGAAAGAATTTTCTCCTCCGACTCTGTCATCTCATTTTCCCCTCGTTCACGCGTCTTTGATCCGTCCTTTCGCGACCTGCTTCATCATAAACTGATTCTCCGGAAAAAGCAACGGCGGCGAAGAGGCGGAATAAACCGCTCCTTCAGCACGACGGAAATCAACGCCGCAGAAGCGGAGGAACAGACCGCTCTTTCAGCGCGGCGGAAATCAACGCCGCAGAAGCGGAGGAACAGACCGCTCTTTCAGCGCGGCGGGAAAACACCGCTGCCGGCCCTGCGCGCAAAAAAGCGCGCTTTACGGGACGGCGTGTCCTGTGAGATAATAAAGCAGGGAAAATCCGCGGAACCGGAGCGCCCGCGCGTCCGGCACCCCGCGCATTTTCTCATTCATTTTTTATGGGAGGCAGCACATGATTCAGGACATAGCGCCAAAAAAGCTGATCAATGCCTACGACCCGTCGGCCACCCCCGACGACGCCAGCTATGTATTTTACTTCCGGGGACAGGAGGCGGCCTTTCTCATCGAAGAGGGCCGCGTGACGCTGCCCCGGTTCCGCGGCGCAGACGGGAAAGGATACACCTACCTCTTCTCCATCGACTCCGACCGGTTCTTCCTCGCCCCGCCTGAGGCGGAAGCGCCCGCGGCGTGTGTATTCACCGGCCTCCGCGGCCTCAAAAACGACCTGTCCGCGCAGAGGGACGTCGTCTTTGCCGCCTACACGGCGGTCCAGCTGGCGGGCTGGTACAGGGACAACCGCTACTGCGGAACCTGCGGCGCGAAGACAGAGCACGACGCCGTCGAGAGGGCGGTCCGCTGTCCTGCCTGCGGGAGGGTCATCTATCCCAGGATCATTCCCGCCGTCATCGTCGGCGTCCTGAACGGGAACCGGATCCTTCTGACGAAATACAACCGCAGCCGGGGCGTCTCCTTCTACGCCCTGATCGCCGGCTTCACGGAGATCGGCGAGACGCTGGAGCAGACCGTGGAGCGGGAGGTCATGGAGGAGGTGGGCCTCCGCGTCAAAAACATCCGCTACTACAAGTCGCAGCCCTGGGGCATCGCGGACGACATCCTGGCGGGCTTCTACTGCGACGTGGACGGGAGCACGGAGATCCGCCTCGACAGGAGCGAACTCCGCGAGGGGCTGTGGGTGCCCCGCGGCGAGGTGACGCCCCAGCCCAACGACTACTCCCTGACCAACGAAATGATGATGCGCTTCAACGACGGCAGGGAGAACGAGCCGGTGTAAAGCGCCGGAATTCCGGGGCTGCCCCTTCTTCGGACATGCCCGTTTTGCCGGCAGTATATGCCCGTTTTACCGGCAGCGTCTGCCCCTTCTTCCGGCAGTGTCTGCCCGTTCTCCGGCAGCATCTTCCCCTTCTTCCGGCAGTGCGAAGGCCGCCGCACGTTCGTCCGTGCGGCGGCCTCTTTCACGGCGCTTCGGCCTTTTCCGGGATCCGCGTCATCCGCGGGATCGGTTCTGGCCCTCGTGTCCTCACATCTTTTCCGGTTCCGGATACTCCACCCCGAAGGTGTCGACCGTCACGCTCTTCATCTTCTGCTCCTCCAGCGGCCTGTCGCTGTAGTCCGTCCGCGTCTTCGCGATCCGGTCGACGACGTCCATTCCCTCGGTGACCTTGCCGAAGGCGGCGTACTGTCCGTCGAGATGGGGCGCATCCTCGTGCATGATGAAGAACTGGCTTCCCGCCGAGTCGGGATCCATGGCCCGCGCCATGGAGAGCACGCCTCTGCTGTGCTTCAGGTCATTTTTGAAGCCGTTCCGGGAGAATTCCCCCTTGATGTCGTAGCCTGGGCCGCCCATGCCGGTGCCGGTGGGGTCGCCGCCCTGGATCATGAAGCCGTCAATGACACGGTGAAAAATGAGACCGTCATAAAAACCTTTTTCCGT
>CACYDL010000259.1 GCA_902773195.1 uncultured Lachnospiraceae bacterium | reverse complement strand
CATCCTCCGCATCTGCGCTGAAAAAGCGGCCGATGCCGGCAAACGCGCAGAGTGGGAAGAAGCGCTGAAGGAGGTCCTGGGATGACGGACAGGGAACTCAGGAGAATGTCCCGGGCGAAGCTTGCGGAATACATCCTGTTCCAGGACAGGGAGATCCGCCGGCTCAGGGATGAACTGGACGCGGCGGAGAAGGAACTGGAAGACCGCGCGGTTTCCGCCAAGGATCCTGGGGATCTTTCGGAAACCGGGGCGCAGATCCTGGAACAGCTTAAGAAAACGCAGGAGACGGCAGACCGCTGCATGGCGGCCCTGGAACGGATCCTGAAAGAGGAGGGGGACGGCCTTCCTCTGAAAACAGAACTTTGACGCAGGCGGGAAGACCCGCCGCGGGAACAGGAAACTGAACATTACATGATCATCCGGCAGATACGGAATTTCATAAGGCAGGCCGCAAGGGACAGGCTGGTAAGACGCGTGTCCTCTGTTTTGGCGTGCCTTGTCGTATTTGTCACAGCCTATATGCTGATCCTCCCGGCGATCACGCTTTCCGGACAGCATCCTGTCCTGGAGGCGGAGGAATGCTCTGCCATGGCCGGGGAGACCCTGACGGTCCGGGTCCGGGCGGAAGTGCCGGAGGGCGCCGGAGACAGGATCGTGACGCTTGTGATGGACAGCGGAAACGCCGGCCTTTCGGAGCGTTACGTGTTTGATGAGGACGGAACGACGGCCGTCGCGGACACTGCAGGGCAGGAGATCCTTCTGCACCGCAGCGCGCGCACGGACCGGGCGGACGTCATCGACTACTGGTTTGAACTTGCCGCGGGTGAGACCGCGGAGTTTGACCTGGAGCTTCAGGACCGGATCTCCGTGGAGGAGATCACGGAGGCTGCGCGGCAGGCGGGCTTCCTGACTCCGGAAGGCACGCTGGAACCCGATCAGGCTTCCGCCTCTGACGCGGAGACGGCGGAAGAGAAGGCAGAAAAGACGACGGAAAAGACGACGGAAGAGACGACGGAAGAGACGGCAGCATCCGCCGGCACAGCCACGTCCTCTGAGGCAGAGAAAACTGCTGTGCAGAAGAATGTCGCAGAGAAGGCTGCCGCAAAGAAAACGGTTGCAGAGAAGACTGCTGCAGAGAAGACAGCATCGTCCTCAAATGCAAAACGGATTTTCCGGGAGAAGACAGACGAGGACGGCGCCCTTCCGGACGGCGAGGTCCTGAACGATCTGGAGAAGAATACGGAAGCGGCAGCGGCGGAGATCACCGCTTCGCTTCTGGTGCGCGCCGGCAGCGGCGATACGCTGCAGGCGGCGGTCCGCGACGCGGAAAAGAACGCGGAGAAGCGCGGGGACGGTTCGGCGGAGTTCTGCTGGAAGGCGGAGATCTCCTGCGAGTTTCTGAAAGCCGTCTTCCGGAAGAGCATTCTTGCAGGCGACGGGAAGACGTATCAGGTGACTGTGACCTACGGTATCGACGCCGGCGTCCCGGAAGGATCGGAGCTGAATGTTTCCGAGATCGTGAAGGAAGCGTCCTCCTCGGACGCGGCTTCTTCCGACGTGTCCTACGACGACTATGTCTCCAGGGCGGAGCGCGCCCTGGGATTTGAGGAAGGAAGCGCTTCCCATGTCCGCCTGTTCGACATCCGGATCGTGGACGGGAACGGGGAGAAGGTCACCATCCAGGCGCCTGTCAGCGTGGAGATCGTGCTGACCGGCGGGGACGTCGTGACCGCTGCGTCCCCGGAGACCCAGGTGGTGCATTTCGCGGACGATGCGGAGGTGCCGGATGTGGTCCGTGACGTGGAGATCGCGGAGGCGGATCAGGAAAGGGAAAGCATGGCGCTGACCTTCGACGCTTCCGGATTCTCGGTCTACGCGATCGTGGAAGCGCCGGAAGAAAAAGAATCCGGCCGTCAGGAGGTGGATTCCCTTGCAAAGGTCGCTTCCCGCGGACCGCTGGGATTCTATGTGGATCACAGGGCCAGCGGCTTATATCTGACCGGCGGGATCGTGACCAACGTGTCGGGCAATTCGGACCGCACCGGACTGGAGACGATGACAGCAGCCTCTGCGGATGAGATCCCGTCCGAAGCCGCGCTGTTCTGCTTTGAACAGGCGGGGGATGAAGAAAACAAATTCCGTGTTTATACCATGGAAAACGGACAGCGGCAGTATGTCAGGATGACAACGGTCGCCGGAAACAAACACCGCGCCGGGCTCGGTCTTACCGGGGAGGAAAACCAGAGCACGGTCTTTACGCTTGAACTGTCAACAACAGAAGTGTCCGGCCATCCGACCTTCCGGCTTTCGGCAAGAGTCGGCGGGACGGTCTACTACTGGAATAAGAATACGAATAAACCGGGAGTCGGAGCGATCGTCGGCTACGACGGTGCCGGCGATAAGAATACAGCCTGGGTCCGGCTGCAGTACGAGCTGCCTGCAGAGGATGACCCGTATGGTCTGAACGGAAAGTCCTGCGGGATCGCTTACCACAATGAAGCCGCGACTTCCGCGGCCCTGACGGCGGAGCCGAAGACTGTGGCCTCCGGAGGAACGGAACAGCAGCGTCTGGCCGGGCTTTCCATGCTTATGAAGCCGGACGTGCTGACCAACGACGGGATCCTGCTTGTCGCCGAAGGCAGCGACATTCAGGAATGGACCTTCGTCTCTGTCAAAGAGGACAAGTATTACATCACCGCTTCAGTCGGCGGGCAGACGAAATACCTGACGATCCGCGGCGGCAATGTGACGCTCGAGGATACACCGGATGAGACCGCTTCCGTCATCCGGGCCGTCCCCGGGAACGCGGCGAATGCCGGGAAGTGGCGTTTTACGGTGAACGGTTATTCCCTGACGTTCCAGGGAAGCGCCGCGAACGGGTTTAACGGCGCCGCCGGGAGCGGTGACACGGCCTGGCTGAATCTGGTGGAAAAGTCTGTCCTGGACGAGGACGACTTCCGGCAGTACACCGCGAAGAAGGTCAGCGTCTCCGACACGGAGAATGTCTACAATGGCCAGCAGGTCGTCATCTATACCCGTGTCTGGAATGAGACGGCCAAAAGATACGAATTCTACGCGGTGGACCATGACGGGTCGCTGATCCGCTGCTACGATACCGGGGACGGGATCGAGTGGGTCGGCACCCAGGTGAATACGGCGCTCTGGAACTTTACGGAGTATCAGAACCCGGATGGCACGCCAAGCTACTACTATGAACTGGAAAATGACCAGTACGGAGGATACATTGCGCCGCAGGTGTCGAAAGGACAGATCCTGTCCGGCGGGACCATCGGCATCAACCTGAACGGCAGACGTTACGGGGAGAGCCATACGACGATCATCGCCTGGGACAGAAGCCAGTATTCCTATTCCGGCCTGAAGGTGGAGGACGGCCGTGTCGCGGCCTGCCCGCTGTCGGAAGCGGATACCTTTTATTTCGCGGTGGTGAACCCCATCGACACAGAAGACCGGCTGACGGAAGTTGAGACCATCGACAGCGATTCCTACGGCATCACCATGAAAATGGTGGATTTCAACAATGCGGAGCACTGGTCATCCAGCACCTCGAGAGACCCGGTCCAGAATCCGTTCTTCGGCGGCGACAACAACAATCCGGGTCTTCTTTCGACGGACATCGGGGACGACGGATATCCGGTGACGACTGCGGTCACCGGTAAGGCAGGCCATTCTCTCGGCGAGCTGTTTACAGACATGACCCCCGTCAACAACCTGTTCATCAGGAGCATCTACAACGAGAGCGGCTACTTTGAGTACGACAGCACCTCGAATTTCGCGCACCTGAATGAGGACGGGAACTTTACCGTCTACAACCAGCTTGGCGCGATCGGCGACTACGGCAGCGGAGCGACAGGGACCCACGGGCAGTTCATGCCCTACGATGTCCTGACGCCCGGAAAGTACTGCACGTTTACCAACCAGACGGATGTCCTTGCGAAGCCGCTGGCGGATCTGGATGCGCGGAAGGGCGAGAAGCTCTACAACATCGGCCTCCGGACCGAGGTGGACTATTTCTTCGGCATGGAGATGTCCGCGGAATTCACGCAGACGCCCAGCGGCCTGGACGCATGGGGCCATGACATCATCTTCGAGTTCTCCGGGGACGATGATTTCTGGTTCTACGTGGACGATGAGCTGGTGCTGGATCTCGGCGGCGTACATTCCGCCATGACGGGTTCCATCAATTTCCGGACCGGCGAAGTGAAGAGCTCCCGCGGGAATTCGACGCTGTACGAGATCTTCAGGAAAAACTACAGGGCGCGGGGAATGACAGATGCTGAGATCAGCGCTCTTCTTGAAGAGAAATTCGAGACGAAGACCGTGGGCGGCAAGACAGTCCATGTCTTCAGGGATTATACGAAGCACACCATGAAGATGTTCTACATGGAGCGCGGCGCGGGCGCGTCCAACCTGCACATGCGCTTCAACCTGGCGGCAGTGAAGCCGGGGACGGT
>CACYDL010000258.1 GCA_902773195.1 uncultured Lachnospiraceae bacterium | reverse complement strand
TGTGCGGGGGAGAGATCCTCCCGCACCTTGATGAGATCCGTTCTGCCCACGAGCTCCTCCACGCTTCTTACGCCCAGCTTCGCCATCAGTTCACGCAGCTGTCTGGCTATGAACAGCATGAAGTTCTCGACATACTCGGGCTTTCCCTGAAAGCGCTTCCGCAGCTCCGGATTCTGGGTGGCAACGCCCATGGGACAGGTATCCGACTGGCAGGCCCGCATCATCACACAGCCCATCGTGATCAGCGGAGCCGTCGCAAACCCGAACTCTTCCGCGCCTAAGATGGCGGCTACCGCGACGTCCCTGCCGCTCATCAGCTTGCCGTCGGTCTCGATCACGACCCTGCTGCGGAGGCCATTTGCCACAAGTGTCTGGTGCGTCTCCGCAAGGCCCAGTTCCCAGGGCAGGCCCGCGTTGTGGATCGAAGACAGGGGTGCCGCGCCGGTTCCGCCGTCGTATCCGGAGATGAGAATGACGCCGGCCCCGGCCTTCGCGACGCCGGCCGCAACGGTTCCCACGCCGGCCTCGGACACGAGCTTCACGGAGATTCTGGCGTTTTTGTTTGCGTTCTTCAGATCATAGATGAGCTCGGACAGATCCTCGATCGAATAAATGTCATGGTGAGGCGGCGGCGAGATCAAACTCACGCCGGGCGTGGAATGCCGCGTCTTCGCGATCCACGGATAGACCTTCCTTCCGGGCAGATGGCCGCCCTCCCCGGGCTTCGCGCCCTGTGCCATCTTGATCTGAATCTCCTTTGCGCTGACCAGGTAGCGGCTCGTCACGCCGAACCGGCCGCTGGCCACCTGCTTGATGGCGGAGCTTCTGTCCTCATCCGTCCCGGCGCTTAAGATCCTCTCCTCGCTTTCCCCGCCTTCGCCGCTGTTGGACTTGCCGTGAAGATGATTCATCGCAATGGCGAGCGTCTGATGCGCCTCCTCCGAGATCGAGCCGTAGGACATCGCGCCGGTCTTAAATCTCGTCACGATCTGCTCCTTACTCTCTACCTCCTCAAGCGGCACACCCTCGGCGGGGAAGCGGAACTCCAGAAGGGAACGGAGATAGCCGCTGTTTTCCGCGTCCACCATTTCCGTGTAGGTGCAGAACAGCCCGTAGTCGCCTTCGCGCGTCGCTTTCTGAAGCATATGGATCGTCTGCGGACGATATCTGTGATGCTCGCCCTGGCTGCGGGATTTATGCCGGCCCCCGGCGGTCAGTTCCAGATTGACCGGAAGATCCAGCGGATCAAACGCCCGGCTGTGCTGGAGATCATAGGCGTCCCCGATATCCTTCAGCGTGATGCCTCCGACGCGGCTGACCGTGCCGGCGAAGCAGTCCCGGATGACGTCCTCCGCGATCCCGATCGCCTCGAACATCTTGCTGCCCTGATAGGACTGGAGCGTCGAAATCCCCATCTTGGAGGCGATCTTGACGATCCCGAAAAGCACGGCCTTGTCGTAATCCGCGACGGCCGCATAATAATCCTTGTCGAGGAGCTCTTCCTCTACAAGTCTCCCGATCGTGGCGTGCGCCAGATACGGATTGATCGCGGAAGCGCCATAGCCGAGAAGCGTCGCAAAATGGTGCACCTCCCGCGGCTCCCCGGACTCGAGGATCAGGGACATCGCCGTGCATTTCTTCGTATCCACGAGATACTTGTGCACATACGCGACGGCCAGGAGCGAGGGAAGCGCCACATGGTTCTCATCGACGCCGCGGTCCGTCAGGATCAGGATATTCGTCCCCTGCCTGTACGCCTTGTCCACTTCCACCGTGAGATGATGCAGCACTCTCTCCATCGGCGTTCCTTTGTAGTACAGCGTGGAGACTTTGGACACATGGAACCCCTCCCTCGAAAGAGAGGCGATCTTCAGGAGATCCAGATCGGTCAAAACAGGGTTCTCGATCTTCAGCACGCGGCAGTTCTCCGGCCTCTCCTCCAGAAGGTTCCCGTCGGTCCCCACGTAGACGGTCCTTGCCGTCACAATCTCCTCTCTCTGCGCGTCAATGGGCGGATTGGTCACCTGCGCAAAGAGCTGCTTGAAATAATAGAAAAGCGGCTGGAACTGCTCCGAGAGCGCCGCGATCGGAGTATCCACCCCCATCGACCCGATCTGCTCGGTCCCGGTGAGCGCCATCGTGCGGATGCTGTCATGGCAGTTTTCCCATGTGTAGCCAAATGCCTTCTGCAGCTTTTTGAGCTCCGCACCTTCCACCTTCGGGATCCTCCGGTTCGGCACCTGCAGATCCGCAAGGCGCAGAAGATGCGTATCGAGCCATTCGCCGTAAGGCCGGGCTTTCGCGTACGTCTCCTTGATCTCTTCGTCAGAAAAGACTTTCTTTTTCACCGTATCCACAAGCAGAATTTTTCCGGGATGCAGGCGCTCTTTTTTTACGATGTGCCGCTCATCCACTTCCAGCGGGCCGACCTCCGAGGACAGGATCAACCGCCCGTCGTCCAGGACGTAGTACCTGGATGGCCGGAGCCCGTTCCTGTCCAGGATGGCGCCCACCACGTCTCCGTCCGAGAACACGATGGAAGCGGGCCCGTCCCAGGGCTCCATCATCGTCGCATAGTACTGGTAAAAATCCCTTTCCTCCTGCGACAGCGTCTCGTTGTGCGCCCAGGGCTCGGGTATGAGGATGAGTGCCGCGAGCGGAAGCGGCATGCCGCTCATGCTCAGAAATTCCAGTGTGCTGTCCAGCATCGCGGAGTCCGAGCCGCTCTCCGGGATGACCGGCAGGATGCGGGCCATGTCCTCATCGCCGAAAAGCGGCGAATGCAGGGTCTCCTCTCTCGCCAGCATTTTGTCGGCATTTCCCTTAATCGTATTGATCTCCCCGTTGTGCAC
>CACYDL010000257.1 GCA_902773195.1 uncultured Lachnospiraceae bacterium | reverse complement strand
TTCCGCAGCCCCAAAGTGCAAGTCCGGCGGTAAGCAGCACCGCAGCCAATACCATTTTCTTCATGCTCGTTTTCCCCTTATTCAGATAGATGCTTTAAAACAGTTACTGCGCAGAAAGGCCGTTTGTTCTCCGTTACGCCGAAGTCCGGCGCGGAGCCGGTCGCTCTCATCATCACAGACCGGGATTCACGTTCTCAGGTCACCTGAGAAGATAAACTTCCGCGAAGCGGTTAAAGCGGTCAGAATACTCGTCGGCGGGATTGTCGACGAAGATATCCGCCCAGTTCTGGTCGTTCATCGCGGATCCTCCGTGATCCTCCAGGACGTAGATATGCCCGTCGATCATGAGCCGGTCCCCGAACTGAAGTCCGAGTCTCGCGCAGGTGGCCGCGGATACCGCGACGGTTCTTCCCGCCACGAGCGGCGCCCCGCTGGCCGTCTGGCCGACGTACGGGCCCTGATCCTGCGGCGTATCCATGTAGGCCGTAAGTCTCCACAGACCGAGGTCCGTGATCGTCGTGTACATTCCCAGAGAATCGGTGACGTTGTCTCCGAAAACATCTCCCGAGCCGTCTGATACCGTCACCTGACGCACCGTCGACTGAACTCTTCCGTCCCGGGCTGTCAGCGTATAGGAGACCAGATAGCTGCCGGGAACACTCCTGTCGAGGCCTGAGACGTCCGCTTCTACGGAGGAGATCTCATCGTCCCACGTCAGCCCCGCCATGGGGTCGAAGCTATCGCCCGGCTTGATCGTGACGGTTCCCTCCATGCCGTACAGATAGAAGTCAAGGTCGGGATTGATCTTGACGGGAATCGAGGCGATCTCCTGCCTTCCGTCTGCCGCGGTGATCAGGTACCGAAGCGTCTGCATTCCGACGGTATTCCAGTTGACGCCGTTTGTGTCCGGCTCCACCTTCAGAATCGTCTCATCCCAGGAGATGCCCGCCATCACGTCGGGCTGCATGCCCTCGACGATCGAGAAGGCGCTGATCCCCGAGACGTGATCCGCCAGAAGCTCCACCGGTTCCTCAGGGATGATCTCCGTGACAGAGTCCGCCTCGGATTCCGCCGGCTCCTCGATGACGATTTCTTCCTCGGACTCCGCCGGCTCCTCGATAACGCTCTCTTCCTCGGACTCCGCCGGCTCCTCGATAACGCTCTCTTCCTCGGACTCCGCCGGCTCCTCGATGACGATTTCTTCATCGGACTCCGCCGGTTCCTCGATGACGCTCTCCGTCCCGGATTCCGCCGGTTCCTCGAAGAGGATCTCCGCCTCGGACCAGTCATCCTCCTCGGCGACACTCTCAGTTTCAGATTCCGCCGGTTCCTCGAAGAAAATGTCTTCATCCGGCTCCGCCGGCTCCTCCGTGACGCTCTCTGTCCTGGGTTCCGCCTCGAAATCTGCCGTTTCCTCAGCGACACTGTCCGTCACGGACTCCGATAGGCTCTCCGTCACGGGCTGTGCGGGAGTCTCCTCCTCAGGCTGTGCGGAGTTCTCCGCCACGGACTGTACAAGGCTCTCCGCCGCGTTCTCCGCCTCATAGACAGACTCCGCCGCCTCCGGTGCGGCCTCCTCCCCGGATTCCGACGGCTGACTTGTGGCCGTCTCTCCGGATTCACCCGGCCGGCTTGTGACCGTCTCTTCGGATTCTGCCGCCTGAACAGTGACCGTCTCTTCGGATTCCGACGGCATGCCTGTGACCGTCTCCTCGGATTCCGTCGGACGGACAGCGGGAAATACCGCGCCGCCCGCTTCGCCGGAGAAATTGCCGTCGGCCGTCTGAACGTCCTGTCCCTGTCCGATCAGGTCATCGGACATTCCGGCCGAGACTTCATTTTCAGTCGTATTCAGGGGCAGGTCCTCCGTGAACTCCGCGGTCACGTCATCCTGAGTGCCCCCGCCGAAGGTATCCGCCGCTTCGCCGTCCGGGAAGGACCCGGTACCATCGATCTGCTCCATCTCCTGGACGATGTCCGGAGAGAGCGACACATAGCCTTCGATATTATCTGCGGTCTCTTCCCCGTCCGGATGCTCTTCGGTGTCCACCGTCTCATTTTCGACGACGTGATCGATGGAGCCGCCCACATTGACGGAATCGCCGCTTTCGCTGCTCTCCGCGTCGTGACCGGTGCGGCCGTTTTCGCTGTCAGAGCCGTGGCTTCCCTCGGAGCCGCCGCCCTGGCCGGAGCTGTCCTCGATCACGATCCTGTCGTCGCTGTTCTCTTCCCGGCCCGTCTGACCGCCGTCGAGGTCTTCATCGGAATCGTCCTCAAGGACAATCTCGTCCTCCCCGGCGTCCTCCGCGTCCCCGCTCTCGTCATCCGTCCAGATCATCACCTCGGGTTCGGAATCCCCGTCCTCTATGACGATCGACTCCTCGGAATCCTCAAAGAGGAGCGTTTCCTCCGAGTCCGTCCACACCAGGGTCTCGCCCGACTCCGGTTCCTCCGCGGATTCCGCGAGGACAGGATTCTCCGCCGAAGCAGTCCCGGCCACACTGTCCGCTTCAGACAGGGCCTTCTCGCCCGGCGCGGCCTCCTCCGCGGACGAGACGGCAGCCGCCGCGGATGAGGCCGCGGCAGGCATGCTCTCCGCCGAACCCGCGTCCTTTTTCTTCGCGCCGCACCCCCAAAGTGCAGGAATCAGCAGAACCGCTGACAAGAAGCATACAGTTCTATTCTTCCTCCAGATCATATGCACCTCTCATGTAAAAGTATCGCGTACCAACTGTAACTGATCAGACGTTCCTGATCTTGAAGTCACGCTCCGCTTCGCGCTTTATGTCCTTTTTGGCGATATCCGCCCTCTTGTCATAAAGCTTCTTTCCTTTTGCAAGTCCGACCTCGACCTTCACGAGACTTCCCTTGAAGTAAACCTGCAGAGGTACCAGTGTAAAACCCTTCTCCTTGATCTTCTGCGCCAGCTTCCTGATCTCGGAGGAGTGCATCAGAAGCCGCCGCTTCCTCAGCGGATCCCTGTTGAAAATATTACCCTTCTCGTATGGAGAGATATGCATCCCGTCGACATACATCTCGCCGCGGGAGATCTCTATATAGGCTTCCTTCACGGAACAGTGGCCCATCCGGATGGATTTCACCTCGGTGCCGAAGAGCTCGATCCCGGCTTCGTATTTCTCGAGGATGAAGTAATCGTGAAAGGCCTTTTTGTTGTTCGCGATGACCTTGACAGAATCTGACATTTTTTAACCCTGGTCGAATGAAAAATCATACAGCCTTTTTATGATACCGCGAATCTGTGACGCTTTCGTGTGCAGAGACGAAGAGCGGGAAACGGCGGAATAAAAAAGGTCTGATCCAAATCCGCTTCTGATAATAATCTACGATTGAAAAAACCTCTGCACCGGGCAGAGGTCTTAAATCACTTGGACAAGAAATTCATCGACAGTACGATCGAAAGAACGAAGAAAATCACTGCAAGGATCTTTGTCGCCTTGACAAGTCCGCCTTCCATTGATCTGCCCTTGTTCTGTCCCCAATATGTATCTGCCGCGCCGGCAATTGCGCCAAGTCCTGCCGCTTTGCCTTCCTGCATCAGAACGATCGCCGAAAGAGCGATACAGTCGATCACGTAGACAATCGTAAGAATGATTCTGAGAACTCCCATTTAAAACACACCTCCGAAGTTTTCACCTTGCCTGAACAAGCCAAATCTCATTCTAGCACAGCCCCCGACGGAATACAAGCGGATTTTCCGTTGAATTCGGAACACTTTTCCGCCGCTTTTGGGGCGCACTCCGGAAAAACCCGCGGACGCCGCCGCAGCACGCCCGCGGGTCACGGTTCTTCAGGAAATCAGCAGAGAATGTCCGGTCATCTCCTCGGGCTTCTCCTTGCCCATCAGCTCGATCATCGTGGGCACGATATCGCAGAGCCTTCCGCCCTCGGCGAGCCTGTACTTCGGATCCGCGTTGACGAGAATGAACGGGACCGGGTTCGTCGTGTGGGCCGTGAAGGGTTCGCCCGTGGCCGGATCCACCATCATGTCGCAGTTTCCGTGATCCGCGCAGATGAAAAGGATGCCGCCGTTTCTCTTGATCGCCTCGACGGTCCGTCCCACGCACTCGTCGACGCACTCCACCGCCTTGATCGCGGCGGCTTCCACGCCGGTGTGGCCGACCATATCGCCGTTCGCGAAATTGATGATGATCACGTCGTACTTGCCGCTGTCAATGGCCTCCACCAGGCCGTCGCACACCTTGGGCGCGCTCATCTCCGGCTGGAGATCGTAGGTCGCGACCTTCGGGGAGGGAACAAGGATCCTGTCTTCTCCCGGGAAGGGCTCCTCCACGCCGCCGTTGAAGAAGAACGTCACATGGGCGTACTTCTCGGTCTCGGCCGTGCGGAGCTGGGTCATTCCCTGATCCGAGAGCCACTGGCCGAACACATGCGTGAGCTCCTGCTTCTTGAACGCCACCAGCTTGTTTTCGATCGTGACGTCGTAATCCGTGAAGCAGACGTAGGTCGTCTTCACCCTGGGGCCGCGGTCGAAATGATCGAACGCATCGTCGCAGAAGCAGCGGGAGATCTCCCTGGCGCGGTCGGGCCTGAAGTTGAAGAAGACGACGGAGTCCTTCTCCTTGATCGTGGCGACGGGCTCGCCGTTCTTCTCGACGACGAAGGGCACCACGAATTCGTCCACGACGCCCTTGTCATAGGAAGCCTGCATGCCGCCGAGGGCGCTCTCCGCCCTGTCGCCCTTTCCGCGGACGAGGGCGTCGTAGGCGCGCACGATTCTCTCCCAGCGGTTGTCGCGGTCCATCGCGTAATACCGGCCGGACACCGTCGCGATCTCGCCGACGCCGATCTCTTCCATCTTGTCGAGGAGATCCTTGATGTAGCCCTTGCCCGAATCCGGCGGCGTGTCCCGGCCGTCCATGAAGCAGTGCACGTACACCTTCTTCAGGCCGTGGCGCTTCGCCAGCTCAAGAAGGCCGTAGAGATGGTCCGTGTGGCTGTGAACGCCGCCCGGGGAGACGAGTCCCATGAAATGAAGGGAGCTGTCGTTGTCCTTGGCGTTCTGTACCGCCTTGAGGAGCTCCTCGTTCTCAAAGAAATCGCCGTCGTCGATCGCCTTGGAAATCCTGGTCAGCTCCTGGTAGACGACGCGGCCGGCGCCCATATTGGTGTGGCCGACCTCCGAATTGCCCATCTGGCCGTCCGGAAGTCCCACCGCGAGACCGGAGGCATATCCCTGGACAAACGGATACTCCGCTTCAAGCCGGTCCATGACAGGCGTATTCGCAAGATACACGGCGTTGTGCTCATGAACCTGATTGAGACCGTAGCCGTCAAGAATCATGATGACATGTGTTTTTTTTCCCATTTTGAAGATTTCCCTCCTGTCTGAGATACCTCTCACGATACTCGCGGCCGCAAATCACTGCCGTCTGCCGTTTTGCGCCGCGGTATATGCAGTTACACCGGAATAACTGCCTTCGGAAATACGATAGAGTTTAACTGGTATAACTGCTCTATTTTACGGCATGATCGGAAGCGCTGTCAAGGTCTGCCCCTCTTCCGTGCGCGCCGGACGGGCCCGGTTTCCCGGCCTTCCGGAAAGAGGTGTCCGCCCGTGCCCCGTCCTCCTCGACATAGTGTCTCGCGAAGGGCTCCCAGGTCCGGTCGCTGATGATGTATCGCGGCCTTCCCTTTGCCTCGAGATAGGTCTTGCCGACGTACTCGCCGATCACTCCGAGGGAGAGCAGCTGCAGCCCCCCGATCAGCGAGAGAATACAGATGATGGAGGCCCAGCCCGCCACCGTGTGGCCGGTGACGTGGCGGATCACCGCCCAGATGATGCTGATCACGCCGAAAAGGCTGACGATGAGGCCGGCCGTCGAGATGATCCGGATCGGCAGAATCGATAGGCTCGTGATACCGTCCACCGCCAGGGCGATCATCCTGCTTAAGGGGTAGTGGCTCCTGCCCGCCTTCCGCTCGGCTCTCTCGTAGAGCACCGTCGTGCTGCGGAATCCCACCAGGGGGATCATCCCCCGGAGAAACAGGTTGACCTCCCGGTAATCGGCGAGATGCTGCAGCACCGTCGAGCTGATCAGGCGGTAGTCCGCGTGATTGTAAACCGTCTCCGCTCCCATCGCGTTCAGGAATCTGTAAAACCCCTGGGCCGTCGCCCGCTTGAAGAAGGTGTCGGTGTCCCTCTTCTCCCGGACTCCGTAGACCACCTCGCATCCGTCCAGATAGGCCCGCATCATTTCATCCATGGCGTCGAGGTCGTCCTGGCCGTCGCAGTCGATCGAGATCGTCACGTCGCAGCGTCCGCGGGCTTCCATGAGGCCCGCCAGGACGGCCTTCTGGTGGCCGCGGTTTCTGCTCTGGCGGATGCCGATGATCCTCTCGTCCGCCTCCGCGTACCCGCGGATGAGATCCCACGTGCCGTCGGACGAGCCGTCGTCCACGAACAGCACCCGGCTGCCGGAACTGACCAGGCCGGCGCGCTCCAGGCCGGCGAGCTTATCGGCAAACAGAGGCTCCGTGACGGGCAGAACCTCGCTTTCGTTGTAGCAGGGGACGACAATCCACAGAACAGGTCTCACGTTCATCTCATATCCTCGAAAAGAGCCCCGTTTTATTATCATCTAATAAAAACGGGGCCGAAGTTCATTTTCATCTGTGACGCGCCCGGGAAGCGGGGGCCTCTTCCCCCGGAATCGGTTCCGCCGCTTCACCGCGCCGTCTGATGCGTTTTATTATTTGTTGTAATTGACGATGTCGCCGAAATCCGGCTTCAGGGAAGCGCCGCCGACAAGTCCGCCGTCGATGTCTTCCTTCGAGAACAGCTCCGCCGCGTTCGATCCCTTGACGGAACCGCCGTAGAGGATGCGGATCTCCTCCGCCACTTCGTCGCCGTAGAGCTCACGGATCAGATCGCGGATGCCCTTGCAGACCTCTTCGGCCTGATCGGACGTGGCGGTCTTTCCGGTGCCGATCGCCCAGATCGGCTCGTAGGCGATAATCGCGGCCTTCGCCTGGTCGGCTGTCAGTCCGAGGAATCCCACCTTGACCTGCTGGCGGATGAAATCCATCGTGACGCCCTGCTCCCGC
>CACYDL010000256.1 GCA_902773195.1 uncultured Lachnospiraceae bacterium | reverse complement strand
GGTCTGGCCCCGTGCAGGCGGAACCCGGCCGGTCTGACCCGGCGCCGGAAGCCGGCCGGGCGGCCGGACTACCGTCGGAAAGCCCCGCCGTCCGTTCCCGGCCGGTCAGACGCCGGCCCGCGAGGGCGGCCGCCAGAAGAACCGCTCCCCACAGGGCAGCGGGGACCGCGGCGGCCGCGCCGCCGCCGAACAGGACGGCCGACAGGGCTGCCTGCCACGCCGCCACCGGCGAGTGAAGGGCCGCCTGCCGCAGAACGCCCGGGAGATAGGCCGCGGGCAGAAGTCCGCCGCAGGCCGCGTACAGAAGGACCGTGATCAGAAGATAGAAAAGACCGGAGCCCTTCTCCGGCACCGCCGAGTAGAGAAAGTGCGCGTAAGCGGCGGCGCTGAAGGATAGAGCGGCGATCGCGGGGAGCAGAAGCAGCGCCTCCGCGGGAGAGGGCAGGGCGTATTCCCCCGGAAAGACCGCGCGGAGCGTCAGGCGGACCGCCGCGGCCAGGAGCGCGGCCAGGATCGCGAAGACGACCGTGGAGGAGAGGACCACAGCCGCCGAGACGGCGGGACGGGGCAGGCCCTGGCGCGCCAGGACCGCCGCGGAATCCTTCTCGTCCCGGGTGTAGAACGCCCGGAATCCGATGCCGAACAGAAGCAGCAGGAGCAGCGCCGCGCTCGTGACGATGAAGTCCCGGAGGGAGAGGCCGGAGCGCTGTGAGACGTTCTCCGGGTTCCACAGGGCGTTTCTCGAAAGAGCGCCGTTTATGTAGGTGTTGAAGACGGCGTCCTCCAGAACGGGCAGGTCCGCGGTCAGGGTATACGTCCCGCTCAGAATGTCCATCGCGTAGATCGAGGACTCCACCGCGCGGATCAGCGTCACACCGGATTCCGTCAGGGCCCGGAAGAGTCCCGAGAGGAGTCCTGTGCCGTCCCCGGCGAGCCGGACCTTGACGGGCGTGTTTTCGCCGCTGTCGATGTCCTCGTAGATCCCGTCGGGGAGATAGACGGCCGCGCTCACGCTCCCGTCGGCGAGGGCGTCCGCGGCCTGCCGGGGGCTCATGTAGGAGAAGCTGCAGACGCTCCGGATGCTGTCCATGCCTTCGACGACGCCGATCATCATCATGGTCTTGAAGTCCGGCATGCCGCCCGTCTCCACCGTGTCGTCGGTGCCGTCGCTGCCGGCGACGATGGCGACGACGGCTTTGGGGAGAATGCTCCGCTCGCCCATGACGGCGCTGAAGACGGCGGCGGCCAGGGCCGCCGCTGCCGCGGTGATCAGAATGCTGAGCAGGAAGGACGGGATCAGCTTCAGTCCCTTTTTGAGCTTGAGCTTCAGGCAGATCGGGAATCGTTTCATGAAAAGGTCCTCTGAAAAAAAGGATGCAGGACCGACGCCCTGCATCCGGAAAAACTGTGTAGGTTGGTTTACGCGGCGGGAGCGAGGCCCGTGCCGGAGGCCATGGAGCCGACGGAGGAGAGAAGGGCCTGAAGGTCCTCTTCGGCCATCTCCGTGATCTCGACGACATTGCCTTCGATCGGCGTGACGGTTCCGCCCTTGCTGAAGCGGCACTCGGCGTTGAAGCCCATGCAGGACGCCGTGAGGTTCAGGCCGTTTTCATCCAGCGAGAACTGGCCGGTGGCGTCAGAGGGAAGATACGGAGAGGAGAGGGTGAACACGCCCGTCTCGGTGTTGACCGTCAGCGTCCCGACGTTCATGCTGTCGCCGACCTTGGCGGAGATGACGAAGTTGGGCTGGACGCCCGTGACGTTGACCGAGCCGACGACCTCGCCTTCCTGGGAGATCACGACGTCGACGCCGTTCTCCGACACTTCGGTGACGGCGGAGAACTGCTCCACATCGTTGGCGAAGGCGCGCACTTCCGTGAACGGGATCGGGCTGCCGAGGAATCTCAGGGAGAGATTCTGGCCTTCTGCTTCAAGCTCGATGGCAGCGGGCGCTCCGTCGAACGAGGATCCTTCCAGGTCGGACCTGGTGTAGACCGTCAGATTCATGTCGGGCATATCGCTGAAGAACTCCTCGAGCTGAGCCGGGATGTCGACCTTTTCGGCCGAGCCGTTCATGTTGTTGGCGAAGTTCAGAACCATGTCGTAGTACTCAAGGAAGGTCTGTCCGTTCGGCATCCTGACGCCGAGAACCTTGTTGACGGTGTCAAGGGCAAATTCCTTGGTGATCGTGGTCGTGGAGCCGGGGCAGGACACGGCGGCGCCGCCGATGGTGAAGTCCTTGGGCTCCGCCTGGGTGAAGGACACGCTGCCGGCGATCTCCTGGAGCACCTGGCCGAGTTCCTCGGCGTACTGCATGAATGCCTCGTTCTGATAGGCCGTGGCGTAGAACAGCTGGAGAACGTGGTTGATGTATTCGGGCATCTGGGTCCCGACGACCTTGGCGAGGTTTGTTCCGGCCGGATCCGTGACGTAGTTATAGGAGATCGCGGACGGGAGGCCGGGGATCTGGAGCACCACCTTCTCGGCGTCCATGTATTCGGCGAAGGAGACGTTGATTCCGGACGCGGACACGGCGCCCTGTACGGAATTCGCTCCGGCGTCCTGGTCGCTGACCGCCGTGACGGACGCCTCGATGGGCATGCTGGATTCACCGTTTTCGATGCTGCCGGTGACCTTGATCTCCGCCGTCATGGAGCCGCCGAGGGCGAGTTCTTCGAGACCGGCGTCTGCCATGATTTCGGGGACGGACTGCGCGTCATCCGCGGCGGCCATCGCCGGCGCGAAAGAGACGGTGAGGGCAGCGGCCGTGAAAGCGGCGCACATGGTGTTGAGCCATTTACGTTTCATGATGATCCTCCTTTGATGATTTTAATTGCCGATTCGGGATCAGTCTCGCTGGCCGAACCGTGGTTGATGAGATAAAGACGGTTGCAGTATGTCATTTCCCTGATGTCGTGTGTTGCCATGATGATAATGCCTCCCGACCTCCTGTACGAGTCCAGCGTGTCGTAGATGACGGACTTGTGATAGAGGTCCAGCGCGGAGGTGGGCTCATCCATGACCAGTACCGGCGGTGAGACCGCGAGACTGCAGGCGATCGCCGCGCGCCGCTTCATTCCTCCGGAGAGGGCGGACACCTTTGTCCCCAGCAGGTCCGTGAGCTCCAGGGCCTTCAGGAAGCGGTCGTCCTTCGGGATATTTCTCCCCGAAAGAAGCCTGAGGTTGTCCCAGACGGAGAGATCCTCCAGGAGAGGGTTCGTCTGCGGGACGTAGCCGACCAGCTCGGCGAAGGCCTTTCTGCCGGCGAGAAGATTTCTTCCGAAACAGGTGACGCTGCCGGATACCGGGCGGCTGATGCCTGCCAGGACGGAGAGCAGCGTGCTTTTGCCGCATCCGTTTCTCCCGGCCACGCCGACGCATTCCCCTCTTCCGGCGCGGACGGTGCAGTCATGAAGGACCGTCTTCCTTCCGTACCGCTGGGAGATGTGCTCCGCCGCGAAGCCGTCCTCCGCCGGAGCCCCGGCGGGGCCGTTCCTTTCTGACGTCTGCATCAATGCCTCATCTCCTTCCGTCCGGTTGATCCGCTCTCTTCAAAGACAGACCGGACGGAGCCTTTCCGCGTCACCACGCCTCCGGAAAAAGGAGGCTCTTTCTGAAGAAGCTTCCGGAATATTTTATCATAGAAGAGCTGCTTTTTATAGTAATAATTCGTTTCCGGGGCTGATTTGCGGGAGGCCGGAACCCGGCTGCGTTTTTCCGCGCCGCGTCGTCCGGCTCCGTTTCTCCGCCGCGCCGCGTCATCCCGCTCCGCTTCTCCGACGTGTTCGTCATCCGGCTCCGGAGAGGATGTCCGGCGGTCACTCCAGATTCAGCCGGCGGTCCAGCAGCTTCCAGGTGATGAACCAGTAGAGCACGCACCGGATCAGCGTGAAGACGAGGGCCGCGGTGATTCCCTCGAGAGCGAAGGAGGGAAGCACGTTGTAGACGTCGTCGATGGAGTTGATGATCACGGAGATCGAGTTGTTTTTGAGCAGGGTGTAACCGGCTCTCGCCGCCAGATTCGTGACGGCGGACATCGCGACGCTGATGCCGACGTAGGCCAGGATGCTCCCCAGAATCCGGTGCTGGCTCCACTGGTGGCCGATGGCGATGGCGGCGTAGATCTCAAGGATCGTCTGGACGACGGAGGCGATCATGAGAAGAATCGTGAGAACCGCGGTCAGGCGGCTGTCGGACGTCATGGCGGTCCAGATCCTGGCGAAAATTTCCCGGACCGTCTGCATCCCGTCCGCGGAGGGGTGCGCCACCAGTACGATCAGGAGGACGGAGATCCCCGCCACGACGCCGGCGCCCGCGGTGAAGAGGAAGGCGCCGATCAGCTTCGACGCGATGTGCTGTCCGGTGGTGACCGGCAGCGAGAACATCATATACCCCTCGTCGCCCAGAAGGTTCCGGTAGAACCGGCGCAGGATCATATACAGCGTCATGACCGACATCGCGGTGAAGCACAGGACGAAGAGGGCCGTGACCCAGATGGTGACGAGTCCGGCGCCGTTTCTCTGGATGCGGATATTCAGGGCCATCAGGACGGAGGCCGCCAGAGCCGCCGCGTAGAGCGGGAGCATGACGCGTCCGCCCGAGAGCAATTCGTATTTAAGCAGTTTTTTCAGCATCGGAAGACCTCCCTGAAATAATCGTCGACACTCATGCCGGTCTCTTCCCGCAGCTCGTCGCAGGGGCGGTGCAGGACAATCTTGCCGTGTTTCAGAAATACCGCCTCGTCCAGCACGGATTCCACGTCCGCGATCAGGTGTGTGGAGATGAGGACGAGGGCGTCCGGCTCGTAGTTGGAGATGATGGTGCGGAGGATGTAGTCCCGCGCCGCGGGGTCCACGCCGGCGATGGGCTCGTCCAGGATGTAGAACTTCGCCCGGCGGCTCATGGTGAGAATGAGCTGGACCTTCTCCCGGGTGCCCTTGGACATCTTGCGGATGCTCATATCGGGGTCGATTTCAAGGGAGGCGAGCATCTGCTCGGCCCGTTCTTTGTCGAAATCTTCGTAGAAGTCGCCGAAGAGACGGAGCAGCGCGGGCATCTTCATGTAATCCGGGAGATAGTTGCGGTCCGGGAGATAGGAGATGATGTTCTTGGAAGCAGGTCCCGGCTCCGACCCGCTGATCAGGATGCGCCCCTCCGTGGGGGTGAGCAGCCGGCAGATCAGCTTGATCAGCGTCGTCTTGCCGCTTCCGTTCGGCCCCAGAAGTCCGACGATCCGGCCTCCGTCCAGGGAGAGGTCTATGTGGTCGAGGGCCGTGAGGCTGCCGTAGCTCTTGGTCAGTCCGCTGCATTCGAGAATTGTCATACTGTTATCCTTTCTGGTCCGGTGGATTCCATTCCGTTCATCTGTTCCGACACCGCGTCGAGAATGTCCTCCCTGCTCATGCCGATGGCGGCCAGCTTCGCGCACAGCTCGGCAATCCACTCCCCGCTCATCTCGAGCCGGAGCTTCTTTCTGATCTCGGGATCTTCCGTGACGTAACGGCCGCTTGTCCTGACGGAGTAGAGCAGGCCGTCCCGCTCCAGCTCGGAAAAAGCGCGCTGCATCGTGTTCGGGTTGACCCCGGCCTCCATCGCCATCTCGCGGACGGGAGGCACTCTTGAGCCGGGCGGAAGATCGCCCGCGGCGATGCCGGCCTTGATCGTCGAAATGATCTGCTGGTATATGGGAATACCCGGTTTAAACTGCCATTTCATACATACCTCTGCCGGAAAAATGATCGGTTCCCGGGGGACGCCCGGAGTGACGCTCCGGTGACGGTTCCCCGCCGGTCCGGGCAGCCGGAACAGCCGCCTGTGTCTGTTGTGTCACTGTGTTAACTGATTAATACAATAGAACATTAACACAGACGTACAGGTGTGTCAAGGGGTAATATAAAAATATTTGGGGAAATTATAAAAAAGTCCGGAGAAGGGCCGTTTTACCGGCCTTCTCCGGCGTTCCGCAGAACGGGTGTATTTGTCTGCCTTCCCCGGCGTCCCGCAGAACAGCCGGTGTTATCTGCTTTCTCCGGCGTCCCGCAGAACGGGTGTTTTTGCCTGTCTTCCCCGGCGTCCCGCAGAACAGCCGGTTTTACCTGTCTTCTCCGGCGTTCCGCAGAACGACCGGGATGATCTCCTCGCGGGCCGGAAGCTCCGGATCGGCGATGCGCTCCAGAAGGAGCCGCACGGCGGAGCCGGCCATGCTGGCGCCGGGGATGCCGGCGATCGTGGTCAGGGCGGGCAGATAGGAGATCGTCCGGTGGATGTCGTCGAAGCCGACGATGTGCACGTCCTCCGGGATGCGCACGCCCCGGGTGAGAAGCTCGTTGACGGTGTAGTAGGCGAGCTCGTCGTTGAAGGCGAAGATGCCGGTGCCGCGGATCTCGGAGGGCAGCAGCTCGCGGAGACGCCCCGCGAAATCGCTTTCGATGTCGCGGTGGCTGATGACCCGCAGGCAGTCGTCCGCGGAAAAACCGGCCTCCTTCAGGGCGTCGTTAAAGCCCTGGAAGCGGTAGGTATGGGAGGAGTTCGTGACGGAGCCTCCGATATAGAGAAAGCGGCTGTGACCGGCGCCGATGAGATACCTTCCGGCCTGAAGGCCGCCGTCGTAGTCGTCGATGCGGACGAGATCCAGCCGGACGCCGGAGATCTCGCGGTCGATCAGCACGAGGGGCAGGTGCGAGGACTTGATCCGCGAGGCGGCCCGGCTGCCGCTGCTGAGCGGGAAAAGGAAGATCCCGTCCACGGAGTGGGAGACCGCCAGCTCGAGCATCGCCACCTCCTGGTCGGCGTCGTTGTGCGTGCACAGGATCATGGGAATGTAGCCGTTCTTCCGGAGAAGAAGGTCCAGCTCCCCCAGCAGGCTGGAGTAGTGGGGGTTCTGTATTTCCTCCACGATGATCGCGATGACGTGGCTTTTGCCGGAGCGGAGGCCGGAGGCCAGACTGTTCCGGATGTAGCCCATCTCCTCCGCGGCGGCGCAGATGCGGTTCCTTGTCTCCTCGGAGAGACGGAGATCCCCCCGGAGCGCGCGCGATACTGTATTGACCGAAAAGCCGCATGCCCGCGAGATGTCCCTGAGCGTGACGCGGGCCGGTTTGTTTGTCATGATCCTTACCCGTCCTTCATGATTGAGTCTGTGCCACCGATTATAACACCTTGCGCGGAGGGTCACAAGAAGTATGAAAGAGACGGTGTCCCAAATGACGGAGAGGGAGGGCGGGGGAGAGAGGCGATTTGCAAAATTCCACAAAATCAGCCCGGAGATTTTTGGATAAATGTACGAAAACGCTCATGGAGGCCAAAAAATGCGCCGGACGATCTTGACAAAATGTTGGGATAACGTTAATCTATAAATACCTTGTAAACAGGTCAACCTGAAAGGAGAAAGTGTATGAAAAAGAGGATTCTTGCGGCGCTTCTTGTTGCTGCGATGACAGTCGGATCTGTCTGCACGGTCCCCGCGATGGCGGACGACGGGTCCACACAGGGAACCAACACCTTCGTTGACGGCGGAACCGAGCTTTCCTTCTGGACGTTCCAGGAGCTTCACGTCGCGTTCTGGACTACCATGGCGGATGTGTGGAACGAGCAGAATCCGGACCGCCCGATCAACCTGACGGTCACGAACGGCGAGTCTCATTCTCTTCACAGCAAGCTTCTCGTCGCCTGCCAGGCCGGCGAAGGCGCCCCGGATATGGCGGATATCGAGATCGGCTATTACGGCGCATTCCTCAAGGACGGCTATCTGACGCCGATCAACGACGCGGTCGAGCCCTATAAGAACGATGTGGTCATGTCCCGCATCTCCATGTACGGCGATCCGGAAGGCAATTACTACGGCGTGGACTTCCACCTCGGCGCGACGGTTGCCTACTACAACATGGACATCATGAACGAAGCCGGCATCGATCCCGCCGACATCGTCACATGGGACGACTACATTGAAGCCGGCAAGACGGTTCTCGAGAAGACCGGAAAGCCGATGTGCGCGGTCGAGACGGCCGACCTCTTCCTGCCGCAGCTGATGATGCTTGAGCTTGGCGCCCAGTACGTCGACGCGGAAGGCAACCCGAACCTTGTCACCGACGAGCACGTCCAGGTCATCGACAAGATCCGCGAGATGATCGACCTCGGCATCTGCATCGTTGCCCCGGGCGGCGGCTTCCACACGGAAGAGTGGTACGGCTTCCTTGACAACGGCGGAGTGGCTTCGGTCCTTATGCCGCTGTGGTACATGGGAAGATTCACCGACTACTGCCCGGATCTGAACCAGAAGATCGGCATCTATCAGATCCCGGTCTGGAACGAAGGCGACGTGCGCGAAGTCCTTCAGGGCGGCACGGGCACATCCGTCATCAAGGGAACCGAAAACGAGCAGCTTGCGAAGGACTTCCTCGCGTTCGCGAAGCTTTCCAAGGAAGGCTGCACCTATGAGTGGAATGAGCTCGGCTTCGACCCGATCCGTACGGAGCTCTGGGACGATCCCGCCATCACCGAGAACAAGGACAACAAGTTCCTGGCCTACTTCCTGACCAACCCGTTCGACATTCTGAAGGCCAACGGAACGGATCTGACGGCTCCGGACATCTCCGGAACCTACAGCACGACCTACAGCACGCTGGTCTCCACGACCTACGCCAACGCTTTCGAGATCTCCTTGGATCAGGATGCGGCCGAGCTGCTTCAGGCGGAGCAGGACAGCATCATCTTCTGATCACAGCCGGAATCATCCGCACAGCCGGACGACTGGCCCGGCGCGCAGACCCGCGGAGAGCGCGGCAATCAGAGCTGACAGCATAGTTAAGGTATAAAAGGAGTGCGGCGCCGGAGTTAAAGCTCCTGCGCCGCATTTCGTCCCCGCGCCCCCGGTCTGCGGGGGTTCGAAGAAAACGGACAGGGCAGCCGGACGGGAGAAATCTTTTTTTCTCCTCCGCCCGGCACACAAGGCTCCGGGAGGAAGCATGAAGAAGAAAAGTTTATTTCAAAGAATAATCTACTCGCAGAAGATCGCGCCCTACATCTTTATCGCGCCCTTCCTGATCACGTTCGCGGTGTTCTTTGCCTACTCGATCGTAAGCATGGTCATCATGAGCTTCCAGAAGGTGGCCGGCGCCAACACGGCCTGGGTCGGTCTCGAAAACTTCAAGATTCTCAAGAACGCGGTGTTCCAGAAAAGTCTCAGGAACAGCATCTTCTACACCATCGTCAGCTGCGCCCTGATGATTCCGATCCCGCTCGTCATGGCGGCGATGCTGAACAGCAGGCACATGAGGGCGAAGAGCACCTTCCGAAGCATCCTGTTCGTGCCGGCCCTCACCTCCGTCGTCGTGGCCGGCGTCGTCTTCCGGCTCATGTTCGGAGAGCTGGAGGGATCCTTCATGAACAAGCTGATCGGCGTCTTCGGCCAGGGACCGATCGTGTGGCTCAGGACGCCCCTGACGGTCTGGATCATCCTGTTCTTCCTCTGCCTGTGGAGGTGGACGGGCGTCAACATGATGTACTATCTCTCGGGCATCCAGCAGATCGACAACTCCCTCTACGAATCCGCCGCCATCGACGGCGCCAGCGATCTGCAGAGCTTTTTCTACATCACGATACCGCTTCTGAGGCCGACGGTGATCTACGTCCTGACGATCTCGATTTTCGGCGGCATGGCGATGTTCTCCGAATCCTACATGATTTTCAACGGCAACAAGTCCCCGAACAACGTCGGCACCACCCTGGTCGGCATGCTGTACCGCATGGGATTTGAGCAGAACAATCTCGGCATCGCCAGCGCGATCGGCGTGATCTTCCTTCTGATCGTCCTGGGCGTCAACGCCGTGCAGCTGATTCTGAACGGCTACTTCAAGAAGGAGGAGTGAGACATGAAAAAGTCACCGACCAAGACGACCCTCCTGATCATCTTCTTTATCGTTGTCGCGTTCATCACCCTTCTTCCCCTGATCCTGCTGGCGGTCGCTTCCCTCAGGCCCGGCCAGGACCTGATGAGAAACGGGCTCAACTTCAGCATCGACTGGGCCAACGCCAACCTGAACGAGTACAAGCTGCTCTTCAGCGGCAACAACGCCTATTTCACCTGGTACAAGAACAGTCTGATCGTGACGGTCCTCCAGGTGGTGCTGGCGCTGCTTCTGAGCTCCTGGGTCGGCTACGGCTTTGCCATGTATGACTTCAAGGGCAAGACCGTCGCGTTCCTGCTGGTGCTTCTGGTCATGATGGTTCCGACGGAGGTCATCCTCCTGCCGCTGTACCGGCTGATCATACGCATGCACCTGATGAACACGAAGGCAGGTATTGTCATTCCATACGTGGTCATCCCGATGCTGATCTTCTTCTTCCGGCAGTACCTGTCGGGGATACCGAAGGATTTCCTCGACGCGGCGCGCATCGACGGCTGCTCGGAGTTCGGCATCTACTGGAAGATCATGATCCCCCTCATGAAGCCCGCCTTCGCGGCGATGGGAATCTACGAGGGCATGTCCAGCTGGAACAACTTCCTCTGGCCGATGATCGTGACCAACGCCAACAGCAAGATCACCCTGCCCGTCGGACTCCAGAGCCTTCTCTCCCCGTACGGGAACAACTACGACATCCTGATTGCCGGCTCGTGCTTCGCGATCATACCGATCCTGATCCTCTTTGTGTGCTTCCAGAAGTACTTCATCGAGGGCATGACAGCCGGCGGCGTGAAGGGCTGAGAGCGGCGGCTCCTCCCCCCCCGCATCCCGGCGGTCCGGGATCCCCGCGGGGAAAGAAGGAGCGGAAAGGAGCGCCATGAAATTAACGGTACTCCCGGAAAGAATCACAGGGCAGAGAAGCCCGATGATCTACGGGCATTTTATCGAGCACTTTCACCGGCAGATCTACGGCGGCGTCTACGATCCCGGAAGCCCCCTGTCGGACGGGGACGGCCTGCGCGCCGACGTGCTGGACGCGATGAGAAAAATCCGGGTTCCGGTCCTGCGGTGGCCGGGCGGCTGCTTCGTCTCCTCCTATCACTGGAAGGACGGCGTGGGAAGCGTGAGGCGTCCCTCCTTCGACAAGGCCTGGAGAGTGGAGGAGAGCAACGAGTTCGGGACGGACGAGTACGTCCGGATGTGCCGGAAGATCGGATGCGAGCCCTATATCTGCACCAACGCCGGGACGGGCTCGGCCGAGGAGATGAGCGACTGGGTCGAGTACTGCAACCTCCGGGACGAGGGGCGGTACGCGAAGATGAGGATCGCCAACGGCTTTCCCGAGCCCCACGCCGTCCGGTACTGGAGCATCGGAAATGAGAACTACGGCGCCTGGGAGATCGGCGCCAAATCGGCCGGGGAGTGGGGACGTCTGACCTGCGAGGCGGCCAAGATGATGAAGCATGTGGATCCCTCCGTGGAGCTGAGCGCCGCGGCGGTCACGGACCCGGAGTGGAACATGAACCTGCTCCGCAGCTGCGGACACTTCCTGGACTGGATCTCGATCCACGACTACTGGGATCCGATCCACGAGGACAACAGCGCCTCGGGCTACGAGGCGTGCATGGCCTTCACGGCGGACATCGGGGCGTCGGTGAAAAAGGTGAGAGGCCTCCTGGAGGCCCTGGGTCTCGAGAAGCAGATCCGCATCGCCTACGACGAGTGGAACCTCCGGCAGTGGTACCATCCCGGCGTCCACAGCGAGAAGCAGGCCGCCGCGAAGGAGGACTATCTCAGGCCCCGGGACGAAAACGACGACAATTCCACCTATACGATGGCGGACGCGGTCTTCACCGCCTGCTTCCTGAACATGGTCAACAGGAACTGCGACATCGTCGGGATGGCGAATTTCGCCCCTATCGTGAACACAAGAGGGTGCATCTTTACGCACCGGGACGGAATCGTCCTCCGCAGCACCTATCACGTGTTCGATCTCTACGTCAACCACCTCGGGGACCGTATCCTCGACAGCTGGACGGAGGGAGACCCGGTGAAGACCCTTGCGGGGCGGGACGGAACGCCGGTGGAGACGCCGATGGCCGACGTGCTGGCCACGTCGTTTGCGGACCGGCCCGGCGTCGCGGTCGCCGCGGTGAACAAGGACGCCTCCTCGGAGCTGGAGCTGGAGCTCGCGGTTCCCGCGGAGGGAAGGCTGCAGGTGCTGACCGTGAACGGCGGGACGACGGACGCCTACAACGACGTCGGACGGGAGGAGGTAACAATCCGCCGGCGGGACGAAGGCGCGTTCCGCAGCGGCAGGAAGGTGAGGCTGGAGCCTCACTCGGTTAACATAATACTGATCGGAACGGAGGACGACAAATGAAGAAATTTGCGAAAATGGTGATCGACAGAGATTTCCGGATTTCCGAGATCGACAAGAGAATCTACGGCTCGTTCATCGAGCATCTGGGCCGGGCCGTCTACACCGGCATCTACCAGCCGGGCCATCCGACGGCGGACGAGGACGGATTCCGCCGGGACGTCATGGACCTCGTCAGGGAGCTCAACGTGCCGATCATCCGCTATCCGGGCGGCAATTTCGTCTCGAGCTTCGAGTGGGAGGACAGCGTCGGGCCGGTGGAGCTGCGGCCGAAGCGGCTCGAGCTCGCCTGGAGGAGCCTCGAGACCAACGAGATAGGCGTCAACGAGTTCTCGAAGTGGATCAAAAAAGTGGATTCCGAGATCATGATGGCGGTCAACCTGGGGACGAGGGGCGTGGCCGACGCCTGCAACCTCCTCGAGTACTGCAACCATGCCTCCGGGTCGAAGTACTCGGATCTCAGAATCAGCCACGGGGTGAAGGATCCCCACAACATCAAGGTCTGGTGCCTCGGAAACGAGATGGACGGCCCCTGGCAGTTCGGCGCCAAGACGGCGGAGGAGTACGGACGTCTCGCGGCGGAGACGGGCAAGGCGATGAAGCAGATCGACCCGTCCATCGAGCTGGTCTCCTGCGGAAGCTCGCACACCGGCATGCCGACCTTCCCCCAGTGGGAGGCGACGACCCTGGGACACACCTACGACTACGTGGACTACGTGTCCCTGCACGAGTACTTCGGCAATCCGGACGGCGACACGGGGAATTTCCTCGCGCTGTCGATGGAGATGGACCATTTCATCCGGACCGTCATCGCGACCTGCGATTTCGTGAAGGCCAAGAAGCGCGGGAAGAAGGACATCAACCTCAGCTTCGACGAGTGGAACGTGTGGTATCACTCCAACGCCGGCGACAACGAGAAGATGAAGAATGATCCCTGGCATCCGGCGCCGGCGCTCCTGGAGGATCACTACACCTTTGAGGACGCCCTGCTGGTGGGCCTCATGCTGATCACGCTGATCAAGCATTCGGACCGCGTCAGGATGGCCTGCCTCGCCCAGCTGGTCAACGTCATCGCCCCGATCATGACGGAGAAGGACGGCGGCGCCTGGGCCCAGACGATCTACTATCCGTACCTGCACGCCTCGAAGTACGGCAGAGGCGTCGCGCTTCAGCCGGTCATCGCGTCCTCGAAGCACGACACGAAGGGCTACACGGACGTCCCGGACGTGGACGCGGTGGCGGTCTGGAACGAGGAGAAGGACGAGCTGACGATCTTCGCGGTCAACCGGGATCTGGAGGACGACATCGCCCTGGAGGCGGACCTCGGAAACTTCGAGGGGTATTCGCTGATCGAGCACATCGTCCTGGAATCGGATTCCCTCACCGCCGAGAACAGCGAGAAGGAGCAGCGGGTCGCCCCGAAGGCCGCGGACCGGACGAAGGTCGACGGAAGGGGCCTCACGAGCCTGCTTCACAGCGCCTCCTGGAACGTGATCCGTCTCGGAAGAAAGTAAAGAAAAACCGGAGAGGAAAACGAAAATCCCCCGGCCGGCGGTCCGAACTTACTCAGGCCGCCGGCCGGGGGAGACTTTTCAATTTCGGTGGATTCCGGGATATGGCTGC
>CACYDL010000255.1 GCA_902773195.1 uncultured Lachnospiraceae bacterium | reverse complement strand
GGGCGTCGGGGCCTTCGTCGGAGCGGCGGCCGCTGTGTCCGGAAGCGCCGTCGGCGTGACGGTCGGAACGGGCGTCACCGTCGGAGTGGGAGTGGGGGCCTTTGCCGTCGGCGTCGGCGTTATCACGCCGTTCACGGCGTTTCCGCCGCCGGAGACGGAGGTCGGAGCCCCGGCCTGGGCGGGATCGGAGGTCGGCGCGGCGGTGACGATGCCCGCGATATCCGACGCGGCCTTCTGCGCGTTCGCTGCTGCCTGGGCGTAGGTATCCGGCGCGTTCTTCACGGTCCTCCGGGGGGACAGCACGAACACCCATGCACACTCCAGTGCCGCAAGGACGGCGACCAGGGAGAAGATGACGGCGGCGGTATGTTTTTTCTTCTTTCCGGAGGATTCCGGATCCGGACGGTTCCGCAGAACGTTGTTCTCATAGGTCAGGTCCGCGCCGCATTCGGGACAGCGTCTCGAATCGCCGGGAATTCTCTTTCCGCATTTGGTGCAAAACATAGGCTTCCTCCTTTTCTGTGTGATGGATGGCGGAGGGGCAGAAAACTCAGCGTGGTTAATAAATTTGTAACATCTTGTAATATATAGTAACATATTGCACTGCATAAGTAAAGACAGCAAGCAGACACAGCCGGTCACAGACAGGAGTAAACATTTGACTGAGAAAAAAAACAATCCGGTATCCGCGCTGATACTGGTTCTCTGTTCCCTGATATGGGGAACGGCCTTTGTATCCCAGAGCGTCGGGGCGCAGTATGTCGGCGCTTTCACGTTTCTGACCTTCCGCTGCTGGGTCGCGGTTCTGTTTCTGATTCCCGCCGGCTCGCTGATCCTGCGGGTGCGGTCGGGCGGCCGGAACAGGATCCGGGACGAATTCGGCAGAAAAAGGAAGACGTATCTCACCGGAGGAATCATCTGCGGGACAGCGCTCTTTCTGGCGTCCGCCGCCCAGCAGATCGGCATCGGCTATACGACGACGGCGAAGGCCGGCTTCATCACGGCGCTCTACGTGATACTGGTCCCGATCCTCTCGATTTTCCTCGGCAGGATTCCTTCTCCGCGTATCTGGTTCTGCGTGGTTCTCGGGACGGCGGGCCTCTATTTTCTCTGCATGGCGGGAAACACGGAGGGCCTGAACCGGGGCGACCTCATCCTGATGCTCTGCGCGCTCCTGTTCAGCATCCAGATCCTGGCCGTGAACCGGTTTGCTCCTGTCACGGACGGGATCCTGCTATCGCTGTCGCAGACCTTCATCGAGGCCCTGCTCGCGACGGCGGCCATGTTCCTTTTCGAAAAGCCCGATGCGGCCGCCCTCAGGGCGGCCATGCCTTCGATTCTGTACGCCGGCGTGCTCTCCAGCGGCGTGGCGTATACGCTTCAGATGGTGGGACAGAAGGGCACCGAGCCGACGGTGGCGTCCCTCATCATGTGCCTGGAGAGCGTTTTCAGCGCGGCAGCGGGCTGGCTGATCCTGGGGGAGCGTCTTTCCTCCACGGAGCTGTTCGGATGCGCGCTTATGTTTTCGGCAATCGCGGTATCTCAGATTCCCGGCGTCTCCCTGCGCAGGAGACACGGGGCCTAAGGAGGAGAGATCATGACGGATATGGACAACAGACAGGCTTCCGACAGCGGCTCGGGCAGGCAGATCATGCTGGTGGGCTGCGGCACCGGAAACAGAAGATATCTGACCAGACAGGCCTCGGCGGCGCTCAGGACGGCGGAGCTCTATATCGGGACGCCGAAGCTTTTTAAACTGATGGAGGATTCCATGGGGGACGGGAGACGGGCCGAGGCGTCGGGCATTCCCCAGATCAGAAGGAGAATCGAGGAGGCGCCGGAGTCCAGGATCGCCGTCCTCATGGAAGGGGACACCGGCATGGACAGCGCGGCGGGAGGCTTCGCTTCCCTGCTGGATCTGCGGCCAGCCCTGATTCCGGGGATCTCCCTACTTTCCTATATCTCCTCGAGGACGGGAATCCCCTACGGCGACGCGGCCTGCGTGGATCTGAGGAAGCGCTATTCCTCCCTGATTCCCGCCGTCGCCTCCCACCGAAAGGTGTTCGCCTACGGCCACGAGAGGATGAGATCGTTCTTCAGGGAGATGATTCAGGCGGGATACGGCGGCTCCGCCGTCTACGCGGTCGAAAATCCCGGTGAGATCAGCGAGCGGACGTTCCGCGGCACCGTGCTGGAAGCGGCGGAAAGAGGCTTCTCCGCCAATTCGGTCTTTGTTTTTCTCAGGAAAGGCAAGGAGAGAGGCACCATGTTCGGACTTCCCGACCGCCTGTTCCTCCCCGCCGGAGAGGTGTCCGGCAGGGAAGTGAGGGCGGCGGCCCTTGCGCGCCTGGAGATCTGCCCCGACGACGTCGTCTACTGCGTCGGAAGCGGTTACGGAGAGTACGCGGTGGAAGCGGCGCTGCTCGCGCCCTCCGGCGTCATCTGTGCGGTGGAGCCGGATGAGAAGAAGGCCGGGATCTCCGTGCAGAACATCCAGCGCTTCGGCGTCCGGAATCTTCAGGTCATCCACGGGGGCATTCCCGACGCCCTGGCCCATCTGCCGGCCCCCGACGCCGTGATGATCCGCTGGGACGGCGAGCGGTTCCGGGACCTGATCCAGATCCTCGTCTCCCGGAATCCGCGCATCAGGATCGCCGTCGTGACGGAGGATCCGGCCTGCTTCGTCCGGCAGACAGAGCTGCTCGAGGCGATGCATTTTGAACTGGAAGAGACGGAAATCCGGACGTCAGGATACGAAAAGACCGGAGACGGCGGTCGTCGTCTCCGGCCCGGAAATCCGGTATTTATCGTGAGCGGTATCAGAAAAACGGGAAAGGACCGCGGCTGATCAGGCGCTGTACTCCTGGATGATCTCGAGAGCGATGTTGTAGGCCACCGTGCCCTCGATCTCGTGATCCGTATATCCCACGGCCTTCATATCCTCGACGGAGTCGAAGCCGTACTGCAGGAGAAGCTTCGAGATGTAGTCCCTGCAGCGGTCGTCGTCCATGGAGATGCCCTCGGCGTCCAGAATCGCGCCGGTGACCAGCTCGACCTTCATGCTGGAGAAGATCATGCTGTCGAGATCCTCCCTCGGGAGGCCGTTTTCCTCGAGGAAGCTGTTGAGATTGTCCCCCTCCTTGTAGCCGTAGGCCGTGAAGCTGGCTTTGTAGCTCTCGAGCCAGTCTTCGTAGGTCTTCTTTGAGTAGCGGAGGACCTCGGATTCATCCGTGATCTGGGAGAGCACCGCGTAGGGGGTGTTTTTGTAGATTTTGTTGATCCGGACGCTGAAATCCGCCTTTTTTCCGGCGAGGGACGACTCGTAGTAGTCCTTCGGGAAGGTGACGGATACGTCGACCTGTTCGCCGGCCCTGTGGCCGGTCAGCTGTTCCTCGAAGCCCTCGATGAAGCTGCCGGATCCGATCGTGAGCTCGTAGCCTTCCCCGCTTCCTCCGTCGAACAGTTCCCCGTCGATGCTGCCCGTGTAGTCGATTTCCGCCGTCATGCCGGTCTCGAGGGCGGTATCCGCGGGGGCGAGAATCTCCCGGCCCTTGTAATCCGCCAGCCGGATGAACCGGCTGTAGGTGCCTTCGGCGGCGGTCTCGTCGGTGAAGGGGGCTCTGTCGTAGGGAAGGTCGAACTCTTCGGCCGCGGATTCCGCGTCCGCCGAACCGGCCTCCGCGGCTTCATAAGTCTCCGGGGCGGCCGTTTCCCCGGCCGGCACCGGTATTCCGGCCAGGCCGGACAGAGAGAGGGAAAGCGCGATAGCTGCGGCGATTCTTCTTTTCATTTCTTCTCGTGTTCCTTTCGTATATCGGCACGTCGTTTCCGGCGGCGGTCCGGCCGGGGCGGGGCATTCCCGCGCCGCGCCTGCTGCGATCCGTCCGCGGCGGTCAGATTTTATTTCCTTATCATAATATTGACGTCTCAAAAGCACAAGTGAAGAAATCGTGAACTGCCTCCCGGGCAAGCAGCCGGGGGGAAATGGCCCGCCAGCCGCCGCAAAGGGGCGAAACGGTTGACAGGAGTTTTGTTTTGCGTAAAAATATGAATTATCAGAGGAAGAAACCGCCCTGAAAATCAGGGGGCACACCCGTTTGCTGCGATACCGGCGGGATCCTGAAGGAGGAGAGATTATGTACTGGTCAAGACAACGTCTCAAGGAGATGGCTAAGACAGCTCTCAGGGGCTCATACTGGAAATGTGTTTTCGTGTCGCTGATCGTCATCCTGATCTCGGGAGGACTGTTCGGCGGGAACTTCCACCTGGAGATCCGATACGACTCCGTCACGGGGGCGGCCCAGCATATCGCCTGGTTCCGCTGGTTCTCCTCCCGCGGCGCGATCATCGTCCTCTTCGTCCTGCTGGGCATGGTGGTCACCTACGCGCTGCTCTGCGCCATGGCGATCCTGCTGTTCCTGCCCGCGGAGGTCGGGTGCAAGGCCTTCTTCATCTCCGATCTCTACGCGCCCACGGACGTCAGAAGAGTGGGCACCGGATTCCGCGCGGACTACTGGAATATCGTAAAGGTTCAGTTCCGGAGAATCCTCTATATCCTTCTCTGGTCTCTTCTGCTCATCGTCCCGGGCATCATCAAAGCCTATGAATACCGCCTGGTACCCTATCTGCTCGCGGAGAATCCGGCGATGGACCGGAAGGAGTGCCTCGCGCGGTCCAAGGCGATGATGGACGGCGAAAAGTGGAACACGTTTCTTCTTGACCTCTCCTTTGTCGGGTGGGGGCTGCTCGGCCTCCTCACCCTGGGCGTCCTGAACGTCTTCTACGTCGAGCCTTACTACCAGCTCACGACGGCCGCCCTCTACTGCGCCCTGAAGCGCAAGGCTGCCATCACGGCGTCCGCCGG
>CACYDL010000254.1 GCA_902773195.1 uncultured Lachnospiraceae bacterium | reverse complement strand
GGCACCCGGTCTGCTTCTGCAGGTACTGGTTGCCCCCGATGTGATCCGCGTGGGAATGGGTGTTGAAGATGGCCTGGAGCGTCCAGCCCTTTTCCTCGAGAATTCTTTTGACCTTCTTGCCGGCGTCCTTGTCATTTCCGCTGTCGATCAGACACACACGGTTCTCACCGGTGAGAACCACCCCGATCTTCGCCGGGCTCTGTATGTAGAAGCATGTATCCGATACCTGCACCAGTTCATACATGACGAAATCGCTCCCTTCTCTCAATCCCGCTTTGCGTCCTGTTCCGCGATGATCCGCTCCAGTACGTCCACGGCGTTGGCGACCATCTGCGGACAGAAATCCGTAAAAAGGTTATGTTCCATCGCACAGGCGGCCCCTTCCGGGGTCGAGATGTCGCACTTCAGCAGATCGTTGCAGATATAGGAGCCGGAAACCGCAGAGAATCCATCCATCATCTTATCATTTACTTCATTTGCCCTCTCCCTGCTCCCTGGATCAGACTTGTCATACTGGCCGTACAGCGCCCCGAGTACCATCAGCGCTCCCACACAGGCGCCGCAGACCTCTCCCCTTCTCATCCCGCTCCCAAAGCAGGAGCCCAGCATCAGCGCCTGTTTCTCCGTCAGGCCGCAATCCCCGGCGAAGGCCGCCAGGACAGCCTGGGAACAGTGGAATTTCCTGCTGAATAATTCCAGGGCTTTTTCCTTGTGAGTCATACTCTCCTCCTTATCGGGCTGCGACGGAAGGCAGCGTCCGCCGGCGTTATAAGCCAAACGCGGTCAGGTAGGTCATCGCGCAGAAGCAGGCGATGGCGAACCATACGGCGAGGCAGGCAGGCGGTCTGATCAGCAGCTTCAGAACCGTAATCACGACGTCCTTCGGGGTCATGCGCGGCTCCTTCGGATCCCTGTACCTCCGTTTCTTCCCGTCCGGCGCCACCGTGTAGATCCACGGTCTGCTGTACCGCTCGATTCCTCCGAACTTCAGAAGATAAATCGGGATTACCGGCACAAAGATGCAGAACCAGGCGGCGCTTCCGCGGAGATCCAGCTGCGAGATGCGAAAGCCGTTCAGAAAGAGGGCCGAGATGACCGGGAGAAACAGCACGGTCAGCGCCGTCAGCAGCATGCCGGCAAAGCGCGCGGGCGATGAAAACCGGATCTCAACCTCCTGCCTCTTTCCGTCCAGCGTCTCAAAGAAAACCGGTTCTGCCGCGCTCCGCTCGGGAGGACTCGTCTCTGTCAGCGCGCCGTTCCTTCTGACGAAGGCTCTGCCGCCGGAAGTAAAGACCTTATGGCCGCGCTCCACGCGGAACTTCAGATGTTCCGTATCACTATAGGCGGCGAGGGTGACGATGAAGATAAAAAAAGCAAGGACGGCCGTCAGAAAAAGACTCAGTCTGATACCGGCGCCTGCCAGGAAAAATCCCGTAAAAGCGGCGGCGCTGACGGCGATGACCGCGAAAACAGACTTCAGCCACCAGGGAAGGAAGAAGAAGTACGACTGCTTAAGGGCACGTACGCTGACCTTTCCGGTCTGACCGTTGACCGCCGCCATCAGATCTCCGTCAGAGAGAACATATACCGGCAGCAGCGCGGGCATCCTGAGAAGTGAGGAGACATCCGCATCGACCTTTACGGCCCGGGTCTCCAGCACCTTCCGCACGGCGGGCGTATAGGACTCTCCTACTTCCTCGCGGACACGCCGCTCCAGTTCTTTGCCGGAGATATCGCCCGTCTTCACGCGGTGTCCCGCGACATAAGCAAAATCGAATCCGGTCAGCGCGTCCACGTCAAAGGGCTCCATGCCGTCCAGCAGCAGATTGTCGAGCTGTCCGGAACAGTTGACGAACACCTCGTCGACAAATCCTCCGCACGTATATTCTCTGCCGCCGGCACAGCGTTTCACACGACAGGAGACCGGCCCCCGCAGAAACTCATAGGGAAGATAGAATCCTTTTACTTCATCCGTTCTGCCGCTGAGCCGCTTCGCCTCTTTCTTCCCGCGGTTCTCTTCGCACCAGCGGGAGAGGAGCTCCCGGGCTTCCTTTTCCGTGATCTGAAAGGGGATGACGGTCTCAGGCAGATCCTTTTTGTGCAGGTATTTCTTTCTGATGAGCGTCCGGCCGCAGAAGGCGCATTCTGCCAGCGCTTCGTTTTCCTCGAAGATGACCTCCGCTCCGCATCCGGAACAGGCGGCGCGCATCAGGTGGTAGTCTGCCGCGGACTCCCGGAGGCGGCTGCGCTGCCATTCCCGAAATCCCCGCTTCTCCTCCTGCGACTCACTCACCGTGACTTTACCGCCGCAGTACTGACAGGCGTAGACGCCGCTGCGGATGTCATAGGCCGCCGGCGCCCCGCAGGCCGGACAGTGTATGTCAGCGATCTTGTTAGCATTCATCATCTTGCCTCGTCAGCTCTTCTGTTTTTCCATCCTTCTGATTTCTTCATATAACCCGGTTTGAGCAATCATCTGAACCACGTCATGTCCTGGGTCTTCATTTCCTTCAATCAATTCCGGGCCATTTTCTGTAACCGCTATATCCCAGCCGATATATTGAACATGCGGCACCATTGCCGCGGCTTTTTCCGCTGTTGCTATAACTGCTTCCCAATCAGGAACTTTGAAACCAATTAATTGAGTTCCGGTGCCGGGATGAAACAGAAAACACTCCAGATCATTGTTAATACATGGAGAATCAATCATTCCGGTTTCCAGGTCAAGATGCGCACACACCCCGTTGGAATGCAGATTGTCCACCAACGCTCCCGTTCCTCCGATTCGCAGAGCGCCGGCAATCGCTTTCCCCATAAATGTCATAACCCTGACAGTATTGACGGAAGATGGATTCAGCCGGCTCAATTCGTGGTGCTGTCTGATAATCTCCTCGGCAATATACCCCTGAAAATGATTCTCCTTGTTCCCGGATAATTCAGAGAAGGTCAGTTTATAGATTCCTTTTCCCTGGCCTCCCAAAAGGGGTTTCATCAGCACCTCTCTGTGTTTCCTTAGAAATGCGTCAAATTCAGCCCGGGTGCATTCGCCTGCATTAATCCAGTCTCTGTTAATAAAATCAGCGAAAAGCGTATTGAAACGGGTCTTATTGTATAAATACTCCGCTTCTTTCGTGTCATTATACTGTTTTATGATTCTACGGCTTCGCCTGTATGTGATAAACTTGTTTCTCTCATATCCGGATTTCCTGTAAAACTGATATCTGAAATAATCATCGGGCGAACATCCGTACCGACAGTAACAGTAGAGCTCACTTAACCAGATTCCTGCCGCATGCTTTTCATTCAGGTGTTTCCTGATATTGGTATTGAATTTTCCGGCTCTCGTAAGAACTGTCTCCAGATTCATGTCTGACACTCCGAAACATTGTTCTGAAACTTCTTCTGACTATGTATATTCCCTTACTATCAGTCGCTCAGATGCTCGTCATAGAAGCTCAGAAACCGCTCGAAGAGCTCCTCGTCCAGCATCCGGCTGTACTTCTCTCTGTCCAGGTTCGCGCGGAAGTACTCCGCTCTGTCCTCAGCGAACCGCTCCTTATTGTCCGCCGCGTTGTAGTCGTAGTCGAGCGTCCCGCGCCACTCCTCATACTTCGCGTTAAACTCGTCGACGTACTCCTGATTGTTCAGTATGTAGTTGTGTCCTCTGTCATCGAAATGAAGAAACGTAAAGCGCGGATCGTCCTTATAGTTCCTGTAGAAAAGGTCATAGCCATAGCCGATCGGAACCACGTCGTCATCTTCGCTGTGGACGATCATAACGGCCGCGCCGCTCGCGGCGAAGCCGTCCATGGCGGTATTGGAGGCGTACCTGCCGTATTTGATCCGTTCATGCAGCCTGATAAACGGCATCATCGTATAGATCACGCTGCCGGCCTGCTCCTTTCCGCCTGCCTCAAACAGATCCGAGGAGCGGTTGCAGCCGGAGCACTCGATGACCGCCCGGACTTCGGGGTGAAAGGTCAGAACACTGCAGACGCTGTATCCGCCCCAGCTGTGCCCGAACAGGACGATGGGAAGATCCGGGAACTGACCGCTCTCCTCCAGGAAAGAAATGGCGTGATCCAGGTCGATCGGCCCCTGCGGTATGCCGCCGACGCCGCTGCCCTCACTCTCATCATTTCCCGTGGCGTCGTAGGCAAAGACAAGGTAGCCATGCCGGGCGAAATAATCCGCGCAGTCCATATAGGAGTTGTGGCCTGCGCCGAAGCCATGGGCTATCACCAGAAGGCCCTTCTTCTGGTCCTCGCCGGCGCTGTACAGATATCCGGTCAGCATCTGCCCTTTATCCGAGGGAAACTCATACTTCGTCCTCTGAAGTCCCTCGAAATCCTCTGTTCTGAACAGCAGAGGCTCGTAGCTCTCGAAGCGCCTGTCAAAATTCTCGTTGTAGATGCGGACCGAAAACCACCACCATCCCATGACCGCCAGTATCAGGATGCAGGGGAGAATGATCCACAGGATTTTCTTTTTCCCGGACTTCACTTTCTTCATGATCCACCTCAGTCTCCGTTTCGTTCTGTAGTTCTTCGCGTGCTTTCCGCGAGAAGGGCCTCCACCAGGTCTCTCTTTTCGTACAGCACGCAGCCGCCGCCATGGTCGTCCTTCAGGGCGTCCCCTTCGCGCAGAGCCTCAAACAGTGGCGATTTTACGGCCTCCCGGAGGGACATATTTCTGACGTTGATGTCGGAATACGGCGAAAACGGGCAGGGCTCGGCGCCGCCGTGAGAGTTGATATGGAAGAACCCGCGTCCCGCGGCCACGCAGCCGCCGGAGCTTTTCTCGTCGCCCGGGAAGGAGATGTAAACCATCTCGGGATGTTCCCGCCTCAGACGGTCGATTTCATCCTTCAGATACGCTCTCTCCTCATCGCCTGGCGCCAGCTCCCTGCTGTCGTCGGTGACCGGCACGAATTCCACGAAAATGACCGCCCTGCAGCCCCGGTCTGACAGCTTCTTCAGGAACGCGTCCGAGGAAACCTCCCGGAGGTTCTGCGTCGTCACCGTCACGGATGTGCCGAAAATCAGCTTTCTCCGGTGAAATTCCTCCATGTTGGCGATCAGCTTGTCGTACACGCCCTCGCCGCGTCTCGAATCCGTGACCTCCCGCTCTCCCTCGATGCTCATGATGGGGATCAGGTTCCGGCAGCGGTCAAACAGGGCGTAATAGCGCTCATCCATGTAGATTCCGTTTGTAAAAACAGGGAAGAGAATACCGGGCTTCCTGCCGGCGGCCTCGATCACGCCGCGCCGGAGCAGAGGCTCTCCGCCCGCCAGCAGAATAAAACTGATCCCAAGCTCGTCCGCTTCCTCGAAAATGCGCAGCCAGTCCTCATCGGCGAGCTGCTTCACAGGCTCGGTATCCGTGGTCGCGTGATTGCAGCGGGAATAACAACCCGCGCAGTGCAGGTTGCACTGACTGGTGATGCTGGCGATCAGAAACGGCGGTATGTGCTCTCCCGCGTCCTCCGAAGCCCTCCGCTTTTTTGAGGCGGCGCGGCTGGCCAGCGCAAACTTTGCCATGTACAGGCTCTCTCTCGGATTGTTCAGCGTCGCTTTCAGCGCGTCCGACACGACCCGCTCCACGCCACGCGTCATATATTCCTGGATATCAAATTTTCCGCTCATTGTATGGAACCCTGCCTTATCTGAAGCCCTGTGTCCCCTGCCGCTCCGCCGTCCATCCCCGGAACAATCGCCGTCCCTGTCTGAAAGCCGGCGCGAAAACCAGTCTGAGAACAGAAAGAAGAAAACCAGTCTGAGGACAGAAGAAAACCGGCAGAGAAACACCCCTGATACAGAGGATGCACAGGATAGGCTCCTGTGCATCCTGTAAATGCTAATTCTGTTGTGAAAAATCAGAACTTCCCGGCCTTGGCCGCTTCTTCGATCGAAACAGCGGTGGAAACCGTCATGCCGACCATCGGGTTGTTGCCTGCGCCGATGAGACCCATCATCTCCACGTGCGCGGGAACGGAAGAAGAACCTGCGAACTGGGCGTCGCTGTGCATACGGCCCATGGTATCCGTCATACCGTAGGAAGCCGGGCCGGCTGCCATGTTGTCCGGATGAAGGGTACGGCCTGTGCCGCCGCCGGAAGCCACGGAGAAGTACTTCTTGCCGGCTTCAACGCGCTCCTTCTTGTAGGTGCCCGCCACCGGGTGCTGGAAACGGGTCGGGTTGGTGGAATTCCCGGTGATGGAAACGTCCACGTTCTCTTTCCACATGATCGCAACGCCTTCCTGCACGTCGTTGGCACCGTAGCAGTTGACTTTTGCGCGGGGGCTTTCCGGATCCTTGGAGTAGCATTTCCGGAAGACTTCCTTCAG
>CACYDL010000253.1 GCA_902773195.1 uncultured Lachnospiraceae bacterium | reverse complement strand
GAGTCCGGCGAGGAATTCTACGGAGACGACGCCCTCTACGACGATGAGGAGTACGAGGACTACTACGACGCCGCTGAGGACAGCTACGTGGGCTACGCGTCGACCTCCGCCCAGGGCGTCTACGTCTCGGCCGAGATGTATATGAACGACGATCCGGACATCCGGACGTCCCTCATGGACGAGTATGTCGAAAATCTCTCGTTTATGGGAGCCTCCTCCCTGAAGAGGAGCGAGGTCCGGACCTCGGACAACGCCTCCTGGGTCGCCGTCCGGTATGGACAGGACGAGGAGGACGAGGCCTATCAGGATCTGGTCGTGATCCACGCGGTGGTGACGGACGAGGATACCTACACCTCCATGGACATCTACGCCCCGACCGACGCCCTGCCGGAACGGCTCCAGGAGTATCTCGACGCCTACGGCCTCGACATCCCCGACACGACGATCGAGGTGGAGCAGGAGGCGTACGATTACGAGATCGACGACGAGATCTACGACGAGGCCGGAGAGTCCTTCGCGGAAGACGAGCCGGCGGCCGGCTGAACGCCGGAGGGGCCGGAACCGCGGACGGACCGCAAAGGTCCGTGAGCATGCAGCGAAGCGGGACAGGAATGCCCGTTTAACGGAAAAGACCGCGCAGAGCATCCGTGCTCTGCGCGTCTTTGCGCGGAGGGAATTCGCGCGGAGGAAATTTGTGCAACGGAAATTTGCGCGGAGGGAATCTGTGCGGAGGTAATTTGTACAGAGGGAAAAGGAGCCCGGAAGCTGACATGGTGATATTCTGTGAAAATGACCCGGCGCTGCGCCGCGGGGCGGAGCAGCTGGCGGAGCGGTTCGGCCTGGAGGTATCGGGACCCTCTGATCCGGAAATGCCGGGGCCCTCAGGTTCTGAACCGGCAGGGCGGTCCGGCCGGAGGAAGAGGGAGGCGTCCCGCCCGGCGACGGCGGAGCGCGCGGACGCCGGCGGGGCGGAGACGCTCCGCCTCTGTTACGAGGAAGACGGCCTTTTCCTGGAGGGGAACGGGATGCGGCTGCGGGCCGATTTCTCCGCCATGCGGCGGAGGCTCGGGAGAGGGGAGCTGCAGGGAGAGCTTCTCCTCCGGGCGGCCCGGATCAGAGGGCTCGGCCGTCCGGCCCGGGTGCTGGACGCCACGGCGGGCCTGGGGGAGGACGCCCTCCTGCTGGCCGCCTCGGGCTGCACCGTCGATCTCTACGAGTACAATCCCGTCATCGCGGCCCTTCTCGCGGACGCCCTGAGAAGGGCGGAGGAGATCCCGGAGCTCAGGGAGGCGGCCGGGAGGATGACGCTTCACGCCGGCGACAGCCTGGAGGCCATGCGGCACCTGGCGGTGCCTCCCGACGTGATCTATCTGGATCCGATGTTTCCCGGGAGGACCAAGAGCGGGCTGATCCGGAAAAAATTCCAGCTGCTGCATCTCCTCGAGACGCCCTGCGCCGACGAGGAGGCCATGCTGGAGGCCGCGCTGGCGGCCGGGCCTCTGCGGATCGTCGTCAAGCGTCCCGCCAGGGGGCCGTTTCTGGCGGGCAGGAAGCCCTCGTACTCCGTCAGGGGAAATACCGTGCGTTACGACTGCATCGTGCCCTTGACGAATAAAGAAATTCATATATAATTAAGGAATCGGCCCTGATGCATGAAAGATCTGCATGATGGGTATGCCTGCCGTTCATCTATGGCGGCGGACGTCGGACTCACAAAGGCGTGAGACAGGCGGTACGGCTCTGTTCACCGGAATTGCGAGGTGGGACAGGGCCTTTGTTGTGTAAAACGAGACAGGAGCGGGAAACATGAAGATTTACAGGAAGATCATGAGCGTCATCACGGCCGTCGAGAACATCTCGCTGGTGCTTTCCTCCGTGCTGATTCTGGTACTCACCTTCGGAAACGTCGTCGGCAGGAAGCTTTTCCATCACTCTTGGGGATTCACGGAGGAGATCGTCGTCGCGGTCTTCGTCCTGATCTCCCTCATCGGGGCAGGCGTCGCCGCCAGGAGCGGATCACTGGTCAATCTGGCCCTGATCCCGGATCTGGTCAGCCGGAAGGCGAAGAAGGTCCTGCTCGTGATCTCGACGGTCCTTTGCATCTCCTACTCGCTGCTCATGGCCTACGAGGGATGGAAGAAGGTGATCAGCGATCACAAGTTCACGCCGATCCTGCACATCCCGGTCAGCTTTTTCTGGGGCTTCGTGCTCGTGGGCGGCATCTCGCTGGCGCTGCATTTTCTGGAAAACTGCATTGAATTCTGTGTCAGCAAAGACGACGGAAAGGAAGGAGGAGAATAAGCCATGCTGACTGCGATACTGTTTCTTTCCTTCTTTCTGATGCTCCTGATCGGCGTTCCCATCGCGATCTGCCTCGGGCTCAGCTCCGTCTTCACGGTTCTCTACGCCTCGCATTTCGTGCCGAAATACGCGTCGATGACGCTGAGCGTCGTCGCCACCAACACCTATACCGGCATCTCGAAGTTCCTCCTTCTCGCGATTCCTTTCTTCGTCCTCTCCGGCAACATCATGGCCAAGGCGGGAATCTCCAGGAGACTCGTCAAATTCATCGACAGCTGCGTGGGACACAGACGCGGAGGAATGGCCATCGTGTGCGTCATCGTGGCCTGCTTCTTCGGGGCGATCTCCGGCTCGGGTCCCGCGACGGTCGCGGCCCTCGGCGCCGTGCTGATCCCGGCGATGATCGAGTCGGGCTTCACGCCCGCGTTCTCCGAGGCCCTGATGGCGACGTCGAGCTCCATCGCCATCGTCATCCCCCCGTCCATCGCCTTTGTCGTCTACGCCTCCATCGCCGGATGCAACGTCGGCGACATGTTCATGGCCGGCATCATCCCGGGCATCCTGATGGGCGTCGCCCTGGCCGTCGTCGTGCTGATCGAGGCGAAGAAGAAGGGGATCGAGCCGTCCCATGAGAAGCACACCGCGAAGGAGCGCTGGGACAGCTTCAGGGACGCCGTGTGGGGACTCCTGATGCCTGTGATCATTCTCGGCGGCATCTACGGAGGCGTCTTCACTCCGACGGAGGCGGCGGCCGTCTCGGTCGTCTACGGCATCATCGTCGGCATGTTCATCTACAGGGAGGTCTCCCTCGCGGATCTGGGAAGGATCCTGGTGGACTCCGCGAAGACGACCGGAGGCATCATGCTGATCATCGCCTCCGCGTCTCTTTTCTCCTACTGCTGCACGCTGTTCGGCATCTCCCAGGCGACGCAGCAGCTGCTGCAGAGCGTATCCGCCAACAAGTACATCTTCCTGATCATCATCAACATCGTCTTCCTGATCGCGGGCTGCTTCATCGACGCGAACTCGGCGATGTACATCTTC
>CACYDL010000252.1 GCA_902773195.1 uncultured Lachnospiraceae bacterium | reverse complement strand
GCGGGAGCGGCGGCGGCGCCGAGCAGGGCGGCCATACAGACCGCAAACAGCATTTTCCTCATGAATGTCCCTCCTTTGTTCCTTCGGTTTCAACGAGATTCTTTCTGTAAAAAAAGTGTGACGGGAAACCACTCCGTCACACGAAAGAAACGATCCGTCAGTCCTTTTTGCCGATGATGCTGAGAATGCGGATAAAAATGTTGATAATGTCCACGTAGATGTCCGCGGCGCTGTCGATCGCGTTGTCCAGCACCTTGGGATACTGCTGGGCCTTGGCCCAGTCGTAGCCGATGTAGCCCGCGAAAATCAGGACGACCACATAGTCCATGATGCTGAGGTTAAGATGCAGGAGCAGGCCTCCCACCACCTCGACCACGATGGCCGCGATCAGGGCGATTCCCAGCGCCCTTCCGATGCTCAGGAAGAAGGACGGGAAAATCATGGAGGCCGCGATCATCACCAGCGTGATGATCCCCGTCATCACAAAAGCGGTGTAGATCGAGCGGCCGTCGTACATCGTAAGGAAGTAGGTCAGAACCAGTCCCATGCCGATCGACAGGAGCGTAAAGCCGAGGAAGCTGATCGCCGGCTGGTTCGATCTGAACACGATGAACATTCCGCCGAGACTCAGGGCGAAGTAGAGAATCAGCGTCACGATGTAGTTCATGGAGACGATGTAGCGCGTCAGCGCGAGGGCCATCAGAATATTGACGGCGAAGCCCCAGAGAAGGACCAGCCCGATGACCAGATTGTAGGTGGTTCCCGTCAGCTGCGTGCCTTCCATGTTCTGAAGACGTGCCAGCTTGAATTTCTTATTGTCTATTTCCATATTTTTACTCCCTTCCGCCGCGGCGCCATGTTTCCGGCAGCCGGATTCCGTATTCCGGCGCGCGCCGCGTCTTTGTCTGTAAATTTACCATAAACGGCGCATGAGAACAAGACTTTCCGGGCCCGGCGATCCGCGCGGGCGATCCGGAGGACCCGTGCCGGAAGCCCGAACAATTCGCGCCGGAGACCCGGGCGGCCCGTGTCAGAAGCCCAAGTTTTCGTTGACCAGGATCACCTGTATGCGTCCGGGATGTCTTGAGAACCGGGTGATCAGGAACTGGCAGCAGATCGTGTCGGGGGACTTGCAGTTCATGCAGGATCCCGTCGAGGCGCAGGGCGTGGACAGGCCGAAGCGCTGGGCGTTGGTGGTGGCCGCCACCTCCCTCGCTCTCCTGACCGCCCCGTCCACGTCGCCGCAGACCTTGTTCATTCCCACGATGAAGAGAACCGTCTTCGGTCCCTGGGCGATGGCGGACACGCGGTTGGAATTTCCGTCTATGTTCACCAGGATCCCGTCCTCCGTCATGGCGTTGGCGCTGGAGAGAAATACGTCGGCGTCGTAGGCCGCGAGCATCGCCGCCCTCTTGTCGGCGTATTCGTCCCGGTCGATAAACCGGTAATTTCCTTCCTTGAGCGCCTCTACGAGACCGATCTCCCGGGCGCTCATACATCCGCCCATCGTCACGGAGCTTCCCTCGGGAATCAGCGAAAGCGCCATCCGCAGCGCCTCTCCGGCGTCCTTGGCGTAATAGCCTGTCATGTTCCGCGACTTCAGTCCCTTGATCACCTTCTGAGCCAGCAGTTCGTTTCTCTTTCTGATATTTTCGTCCATCTCTTCCTTTCCCGCGGCCGTCTCCGCGGCCGTCCTGATACACCTTTTCTTCCTGTCTTTGCCGGCAGATCATGATTCCGGCGTTTTCACGATCCAGGCCGTTTCGTCCTCGTAGACGGTCTCTCCGATCCGGCGCAGCACGTCCTCCCGGAGATCCGGATACTTCCCGCGCTCCATTTCGCCCACGTAGACGTAGCGAATCCCGTACTTCCGGATCACGCTCCTGACCAGCTCCTCATCCCCCGACGTGTAGACCGCCTCGATATCCGGAAGTCTCTCGTCCATAAGCTCATGGCTTCCGCGCCACAGCCACTCGTGGACGTACCACCCGGCGACGGTGGGAAGACCGGTGGCGGCGGATACCCGCTCATAGTCGGAGTAGCTGTCCCCCGGGGCCTCGAGGATCACCGGCTGCCCCGAGACGTTCGTATTCAGCCAGGTCACCGCCCCGAAATCGCCGGGATACCTGTCATACAGAAACACGGAGGCGTCCGTGCCCTCCCGCAGGAAGGGGTTCAGGACGTTTCCGTACCAGTCCCGGATGCCGGTGACCGTGTAGCCGCAGCTGAGGATCAGCAGGAAGACGCCCGCTGCCGCCGCGGCCCGGCCGGCGCGCCCGGTCTTTTTCCGCCCCGCGAAGGCCGTCGTCAGCACGTAGCCCATCATGATCCCGAACAGCACGAAGGCGGCGTAGGTGAGCTTGAACATCGTGTTCGCGCGGTAGTGGTCGTCCCCGTAGATGTCCTTCACATAGACCAGCTCCGGGAGAAGCACCAGTCCCGCCGCGCACAGCCCGAACAGCAGGGCCGCCAGATCCGGCAGCGGCATGGAGCCATCCTTCCTCCGCAGAAACAGCTTCACCGCGTACCCAACCAGCACCAGGACCGGGAAGCCCCAGAGGATCAGAAGCTGCCACAGCAGCGTGTGGCTGTGGGTCAGATGAACGCCCGACGTAAACGGGACGAAGGTCATCGTGAACGGCAGGGCCGCGGCCCAGGCGGCGCCGAAGACGACTGCGGCCTGGCCGGCCATCACCGCCAGAAACCGGAAGAAACGCCCCCGGTACAGCCTCAGGTTTTCAAAAAACAGGATCGAACCGCATACGACGTAATAGATCGCGAAATCCGCCGCGTTCGTCCACTGGAAAATCCCGATAAACAGGCCCATCAGCAGAATCCAGGGATCGATCCAGGGTATTTTTCCGGGGCCCTTCTCCTCTCTCCTCCGCGCCCATGCGTAGGCGACGGCGATCACGGTCACGACGAATATCAGGTTGACATAATGAGCGTGCAGATCCCCCAGAAGCGAGGAATAGGCCGGGAATTCATGGATCGTCTTGTCCGG
>CACYDL010000251.1 GCA_902773195.1 uncultured Lachnospiraceae bacterium | reverse complement strand
GGGCAGGATCGTGTTCATCAACCTGTGGGCGACCCACTGCACGCCGTGCATCCACGAGCTGCCCTATTTCAGCGAGCTGTACGCGGCCCACGAGGGCGACATCGCCATGGTCGCCGTGCATTCCCGGCTGGTGACGGCGGACCCGGTGGCCTTCGTCGCGGACAAGGGCTTCGCCATGCCCTTCGCCACGGACACCGACGACACAGTAAACGGCATCGTCGGAGGCACGGGCACGCTTCCGCAGACCATCGTGCTGAACCGGAGGGGCGAGGTCGTGTACAACCAGATCGGCTCCGTCACGCCCGAAGTGCTCGCAGCGCTGTACGACGAGGCAGATGCCAGCGTACCCGCGGCTTCCGCTCCAACCGCTGCAGAGGCGACGGATGCAGGCGAAGCGCCCGCCGCCGCGACTCTTCCCTGCTCCCGGATTTCTTCTCCCTCCTGGGGGATCAGAATCTCCTTCGGCCAGTCAAGCAGCTCCGCCCTCTTCCAGCGCTCCGTCTCAAAACGCGCGTCGTACTTCTCGCCGTCGTAGATCTCGCTGAAGCGCACGGGGCTTTCTCCCCATTCCCAACGTTCGTCCGTGGGAATGAGCCGCTTTGTTCCGTCCGCGAAGACAATCTGAAGGAGGGCGATGAGCCCGGGCTTCCGCCCGACTCTTTCCGCCTTGGCGGCGTCCTCCGTAAAGCCCGGTATCGGAGAGCGGAACCAGCCTCTTCCCACCGTGACGCGGAGATCGTTCCGCTCTCCCAGAAATGAGGTGACGTCGTAGCTCTGTACCTGAAGACGGGACCGGCAGGCGGTCCATCCGGGCGCGAGCACGAACGCCCCGATCCGCCGCCCGTTCATCTCCGCTTCGTAGACGCCGAGGGCCGTGATCTCAAGCACCGCCCTGACAACCTCTTTTTCGACAGAAAACCGTCTCCGGAAAACGGGACAGACGTCTCTGTCCTCCAGTTCCGCCGTGATATAGCTGCTCTCCCTGATCTTTATCCTTCACTCCAGGCCGTTGTTCAGAATCTCGTTGTACCGGGCGTTCGCCCTCTCGGAGGCCTTTTTCTCCTTCCAGGCGTCGATCTCGCTCCGGATCGCCAGCATCTCATCCGCGATCAGCTCCGCGCTGCGGGGCTTCACATAGTGAAGATAGGAAATCATGCGCCGCATCGCCTTCGGGCTTCCCAGATGCTTCGCGGCCTCTTCCCCGAGCGCCGCCGGAAATCCGAGGGCGGTGATCTCCCGGACCAGCTCGTCCCTCGTCTGTCTCCATTCCCTCTGATCTGAAATCATTTCCCGCTCCCGTCCGGTTATTTCCCGGCCAGCCGTCCCATCTTCTGACCGGTCTTGGCGAAAATCAGCGCCTCGTCGTAGGAGCATCCGTGTTCCTGCGCGTAGATAAAAATCGCTTTGTCGAGATAGGGATACTTCCGGGTCTCCACAAATCCCCGGTTCGCCTCGAGCCAGGCCCTGTGATACAGAGCGCGCAGCTTATCGTCCGTGACATCAAACAGTCCCATCGTGATACCTCCTCCCGCAATACAGATTCCATATGTGACTTGCCGTTTCCGCATCAGTCTCCGCGGCGTCTGACGCGCCGCCGGCTGCTGTCATTTTATCCCAAAACGGGGCGTAAATCAATCCGGCCCCGGGCGCACCCGGGGCCGGAGCCGATTGTTCGCGAAAAGGCAGGAATCCTGTAGAACCGGAAGCGTTTCCGGGTCCCTGTACAGGAGCCGTTTTCGGGTCATTGCAGAAGAATGTCTGACGCTCACGCCGCCTTCTCAAGCAGGATGTTCACCTCGCCGGGCGCGGCTTCCGTGTGATAGACCGTATCGTCCGCGGCGTAGCCCTCAGGTACCTGCAGCACGTGCACTTCGTACACCGCCCGGGCGTCCGCGTCGAATTCCGCCGCGCCGTTTTCATCCGTCTGGGCGAAGCGGCAGGTCGTATCGTCGCAGAACTGAATCAGGACGCCTTCCACCGGGCCGTTTTCATCCGCGACATGGATCCGATACACCGCGGCGGCTTCCTCAGCGGCGGCGGCTTCCCCGGCTGAGACGCCTTCCTCCACAGAGACGGCTTCCTCAGCAGAGGCGCCTTCCTCCACAGAGACGGCCTCCTCAGCAGAGGCGCCTTCCTCCACAGAGACGGCTTCCTCAGCGGCGCTGCTGTCCTCGCCGTCCGCTGCCGTCTCCGGCGCAGGCCTGTCCTCCAGAAGAAGCGAATCCAGTACTGTTTCGTATTGATCAACCAGCGCCCCGCTGATCGGCACGCTGAGGACGGTTCCTTCCCTGTCCACGAAGAAGGAGGTCGGGAAGCCCTCCACCTTTGCCAGCAGTTCCGCGGGCATCAGAACGTTGGGATAGTTTGTTCCCCACTCTTCCATCATCGTTCTCGCCTTCTGAAAGACTTCCTCCGACGGGTCGTTCTCCCACTCCAGGCCGACGATGCCGCAGCCCTTCTCCTGCATTCTCGTGTGGATCCTGGCCAGCTCCGGCATCTCGGCGGCGCAGAACCCGCACCAGGTGCCCCAGCAGTTGAGCATGGTGATTTCATTCTGCGCGAACAGCTCCTCGCTGGTCACGGTATTTCCGTCGAGATCCGTGGTCGTAAATGAGAACTTCTGTCCCTTCGTTTCCTTGATCGGATCCACCGGCTCGCAGTATTCCGAGTTCTTCAGCGCCTCGGGCAGGGATTCCTCCAGAGCCCGGAATTCTTCGGCGTATTCCTCGTCGACGGCGGACAGGTACGCGTCGGTATCCCCGGCCGGGACGTAATAGAACGTATATCCGCCGGCCGTGCCGGTCTCCGTGACGTTGTCGAAATCAGCGGGCACCGTGGCGAGCATCTCCTCATAGATTCCCCGGACCCTGTCGAGATCCGCGTCCGTCGCGAACAGCGTCCCGATCATCCCCTGCAGCGCATAAAACGCCTCAAGCTCTTCCGGGGAAGTCATTCCGGAAGACAGGACCTGCCGGGCCTCCTCCTTCGGCATCGCGATATAGATAAACGTCAGCCCGTAGACCGTGTGGCTGTCGTCCAGCGCTCCCAGCGCATAGGGGAAAAACAGGCCCTTCGCTTCGTCCATCTCCTGTGTCTCGGAGAGACGGAGTCCGATGTTTTCGTATGATTCAGTCTTGTCCGCCGCCTCCTCCGCTGCCTCCGGCGCCGGTTCCGAGGCCGGCACCGACGCCGCGGCCATGATCACCGCCGCCGTCAGGCCCAGCATCGCCAGTATCTTTCCGATCATTTTCATCTTCCGACTCCTCCTTGATCCTCCGCTGCCGCGCGGAATCCTTTCTTTTCCGGGAACTCAGGGACCGCGGCACCGCTTGTCATTGCCCGAAACAAATGCTATAGTAGAAATCCGATTCCCCGGGGCTCCGCCTCCGTTCCATCATTCATCTGTTTATACGAAGGAAGCCATGAAGAGAGACAGATCCTTTGACTGGAGAAAATTCATAGAGAAGGTGGCGCTGATCGCCATCCCCGTGGCGCTGCAGAATCTTCTGACCACCACGGGTTCCATGGTCGATACCATGATGATCGCCTCGCTGGGACAGATCCAGGTGGGCGCGGTGGGAATCTGCGCCCAGTTCTCCTCCCTCATGTTCAGCTGCTATTTCGGCTTCGTGGGCGGCGGCATGCTGTTCTTCTCCCAGTTCTTCGGCGCCGGCGACGACGACGGAATCCATCACTCCTACGGGCTGACCATGACGTGCCTGATGACGGTGGGCGTCGTCTTCGGCATCCTGGCCGTGTTCTTTCCGGAGACCATCATGAGGCTCTATACCGACAAGACGTCCATACAGCAGATGGGCGCCGGGTACCTGCGCATCGCCGGCTTTGCCTATCCTCTGATGGTATGCACGATGGGCATGGCGTCGCTGCTCCGGTGCACCGGGCAGGTCCGGATCCCGCTGTTTGCCTCCGTCGTCTCCGTCCTCACCAATATCGTCCTCAACTGGGTCCTGATCTTCGGGCATCTCGGGATGCCGGCCCTGGGCGTGCGGGGCGCCGCCGCGGCCACGGTCATCGCCCAGGGCGCGGGCGTCCTGGTGATCGTCCTGCTGGCAGAAAGAGCCGGCCACCCCTATCTGACCGCCGTGCGGAAGCACTTCCGGTGGAAGGCCTCCTTTGTGCGGGTCTACCTGCGGAAATGCTTCCCCATCATCATGAACGAGGCGCTGATCGGCGCCGGAAACCTGGTCATCAGCATCGTGATGGGACGGCAGGTGGAGGAAGCCATCGCCGCGCTGGCCGTCTTCCGGACACTGGAGGGCCTGGTGATCGGTTTCTTTGCCGGCTTCTCCAACGCCGCCTCCGTCCTCGTGGGAACCGAGGCGGGGGCCGGCCGGATCGACAGCGCCTACGACAGGGGCTGGCGTCTGGTCTACCTGTGCCAGGGCTTCATCGGCGCTCTGTGCCTCGTCCTGATCGCCCTGCATACCCCCATCCTGACCGCCATGGGCATGCGCGGCAAAAGCTTCTCCTATGCCTTCGGCATGCTCTGCATCTACGCCGCGGCGGCGCTGATCCGCATGGGGAACTGGACCCAGAACGACACCTTCCGGTCCGCGGGCGACGCGGCGTTCGGCACGGTTCTCGAGATCCTGTTCATGTGGCTGGCGGTGATCCCCGCCGTCTGGACCGCCGGCATGGTCCGGCACCTGCCCGTGCTCGCCGTTTTCGCCTGCTGCTTTATCGACGAGCCAATCCGGTACGTGCTGATGCAGATGCATCTGTTCAGCGGGAAATGGATCAAGCCGGTCACCCCCGAGGGCCGGGCCGCCCTCGAGGGATGGTCTCCCAAAAAAAGAACCCGGGATCCGTAATTCCCGGGTTCCGGCCGGCCGCCGCGTCCGCGGCGCCGGTTCTCTAAACGGTCCTGCGGAACGATCCTCTCATCGCACCGTCGTCTCCGCGATCAGATTGGCCCCCAGCTCCTTATCCCAGATATCCTCTCCTTTGTTCGCGAAGCGGATGCAGCGTCTGTTGGCGCTGGTCTCCTTCGGATCGCAGATCTTCAGATAAACCCGGTAGCTCCCGGGCTGTACGTCTCCAAACGCCGCGAGGGGTATGTCGAAGGACAGCTCCCGCCAGGCGGCCGTGTTGTCCGCGCGGCTGTCCGGATCCGGCCGCCACTGTCTGACGTCCACGCCGGCGGGGGCGGACAGGACGCTTCCGTCCTCTCCCCGGAGGATCACCGTCACCGCCTTCCGGTTCACGATGTTTCCGAAGCCGACGTTCTGGATCCGGCCCCGGAAGGAGAGGGTCTTCCCTTCCTTTATTTCCGCGGGGGCGCAGGCCTCCCGCAGCACCAGCCGGTATCCGAGCCTGTCGCGCATGTACTCGGCGCCGGTCCTGCCGTCGTAGACCGGGTCAAACAGGGCCTGCCTTACCGTGTAAGGCTCCGGGAGGGCGTTGGTCATCTCCTCCTCCATATTTTCCCGGGTATAAATAAAATCACCCCACCGGTCATGGACCTGGTCCTCATAATCCGCGTTCAGATAGACCGTCTGCGCGTAGGAAGCCTCCCAGGCCACATAGGGGAAGGTGTTCCACAGCGTCTCATCCCCCTGGGCCTCTCCGCCGAACAGGCTGTTCTGCCTGCGGATCCACGTCATCAGCTTTCCGCGGTCGAATTCCCCGGGATCTCCCAGAGTCCCGCCCGGCCACCAGATCCCCTCCGACAGCGATCCCCAGTCGTCGGGGAAATCCTCCCCCTCGTCTTCGCCATAGGCGTAGCTGTCGTCGAAGAACCCGAACCTGGCCTCGGGCGTGCCCTCCTCCGGCGCCGGGATCCGGTCAATGGTCCCGAAGGTGTAATCCGTCCCGTAGGTCGCGTTGTACCAGGATAAAAAGGCGCCGGCGTGCACCGCGATGGATCTCGATTCGGGCACCGCCTGAAGCAGCGCGTCCAGCAGCCACTTATAGGCCTCCGGGCTCGTTCCGAAGGCGGTGGAGTGCATCTCGCCCCAGGGGCCGAAAAAGCCGCCGTCCACGCCCATCAGTACGTCCTCGTACTCGCGAAGGACCGGGGTGAGCTGGCGGATGTGCTCCAGAAGGATTTCCTTCTCCGGCTCCACGTCCGTCACCAGCTGATCGATTTCCCCGTCGTCGGGATGCTCGGCGCTCACCCAGCTGAAGCCCGGCCCGTCATAAAGGAAGCGGACCATGGTGACGCCCTCTCCCGCCCGGACCTGCTCCAGCTTGTCCCTGATAAAGGCGAGGGCATCCTCCGTCAGCGGCTGCGAGGTGCCCCGCGGCCACTTTGAGAATTCATTTTCCCGCCAGTAATCCAGATGCGTGTCGTAGTCGTAGGGCGGTTCGCCGCCCTCCCGCGACCGGATCGACACCTCCTCCGGCGCGAAGTAGTCCTCGTCGTAGGGAACGCCCCGGCCGGTCAGGGCGTTGCCGGAGAAATTCCGCAGATCAAAATACACATGGCTGACACGCGTCTCCGCCTGCGCGCCGCCGACCGTGACCGGCTCCCTGCCGACCTCCATCTCCGTGCCCTCTTCGCCGGTGCCCGATACGGGAACGACCATGTCGTCGTTGGCGCGGTAGAAGCCCCGGTCCGGGTTGGGGACGTCGGCCGGATTTTCCGTGTAGTCCAGGTTCTGAAGGACCAGTCCCTCCGGCATGTTTTCCGTGACTATCTCTTCGCTCTCCGTGCTCTCAGCCGCCGCGGCCGCCCCCGGCGAAGCGGTCAGTCCCGCCAGCAGGGCCGTCAGCAGAAAGGCTGTGACTGTAACTGTTTTTCTCATCGGCACATCTCCCCGGGTATTCCGTGAAAGGTTCTGTTCCGCTTCTCATTTCATGCCCGTCATTGCGATGTCCCTGATAAACTCATTTCATGCCCGTCATCGCGATGTCCCCCTGCCCTGACGATCCGCTCCACGCCCTTCTTCGAGTAATTCAGGCGTTTCTCGTTGATGTCCATCAGCATGAGTTCACACTCATCAAAAGCAGGAAACGTCATCAGATCTCTCACCAGATCCCTGGTAAATTCCAGAGAACCGACCCCGATAAAAGTAAACTTTTCAATGCGGCAGTTCCTCTCTTTCGTAATTTACAGGCAATTTAAAAACAGACCGAAACACACAAAAAAGTTCCTGTTTTGTCTAAAATATACAGTGCCCCCGCCGTTGTAAAGGGCGTTCATTGTACATTATTCCCGTTTGAGTAAACACTTAGCCGGGGCGAAAAAATGACTCCCGTCTCCGGGAGCCAGACCGATGATCCTGATACCCGTATCCGGGAATCAGGACTTTGCTGGGTGATACTCATTGCACAGCAGGCGGTAAGGCGCCGCATCCTCCTCGATGGCCGGGAATCGGGACGTGTG
>CACYDL010000250.1 GCA_902773195.1 uncultured Lachnospiraceae bacterium | reverse complement strand
CTTCGTCGATGACCTTCTCGAAGAAGCTCTTCGGGACTTCCATGACGACGTCGGAGAACATCTGGATAAATCTTCTGTAGGAATCATAAGCAAAACGGGGATTTCCTGTCTTATTCGCAAAACCTTCGACGGAGATGTCGTTGAGGCCGAGGTTCAGGATGGTGTCCATCATGCCCGGCATGGAGGCTCTGGCGCCGGAACGAACGGAGACAAGCAGAGGATTCTCGACATCGCCAAACTTTCTGCCGTTGATCTCCTCGATCTTCGCCATCGCGTCATAGATCTGGCTCTGAATTTCCTCAGAAATCTGTCTGTCCTGGTTGTAGTAATCCGTACAGGCCTCGGTCGTAATCGTGAAGCCCTGCGGAATCGGCATTCCGAGATTGGTCATCTCGGCAAGGTTCGCGCCCTTCCCGCCGAGAAGATTTCTCATCTCAGCGCTGCCTTCGCTGAACATGTATACCCATTTTGCCATGTTTTATCCTCCTGTAGATAACTCAATTAATATTGAATTGGCTTTTATATTGTAACATATTTCACGCTTCAATCAAGTCATGTTTTTTCCGCCTGAATCAGGCGTTTTTCATGAAAGACATAAAGTAAAAAACGGCGCGTCCACAGAGGACGCGCCGCGGTCGGCATCAAAGAAGATCCTGATAACCGGGCTTGTAGAGATGACGCGGAATTCCGTCGACCATGATCGGGGCGACGTCGCCCTGGATCAGCGGACGAACGTAGGTGATGAACCGGTCGGTGACATAGGTTCCTTCTTCGTTGACCCAGTCTCTGGGAACAAGACGCTCGTCGTTGGCGATCTTGTGGACGTCCTTGACCTCCGTGCCTGCCTGATACGGATCGTCGGATGTGCGGACGATGACCACCATCTTGCCGCTGTCGCCTTCGTCGGCCGCCTTCATGGAAGCGCCGCCGACCTCATAGGCCTCGAGAATGTCCACGCGGGACGCGCAGTGGCTGGCCGCTCTCTGAAGGGTGGACAGCTCGATGGCGCGGGCCTTGCACCCGATCTCCTTGGCGAGCATCTCGCAGAGGACGCGGGCGGTGCCGGTCAGCTGCTTGTGGCCGAAGGCGTCGACGTAATCGACGGAGGAGCCCATCTCCATGACGTATTTGCCGTCCGAGGTGTGAATACCCTCGGAGACACAGACGACGACGGAGTTCTTCTTCTTGAGAAGCTCCCGGCACTTGTTGATGAAGCTGTCAACGTCAAACGGAAGCTCCGGCAGATAGATGGCGTCCGGGCCGTCGCAGTCCTCTCCCTTGGAGAGTGCGGAGGCGCCCGTGAGCCAGCCGGCGTTTCTTCCCATGATCTCGACGACGGTGACCTGGCCGTGCTCGTTTCTCATCGACCATCCGTCGCGGATGATCTCCTTGACGGACGTGCCGATATATTTCGCGGCGGAGCCGTATCCGGGCGTGTGATCCGTCAGGGCGAGGTCGTTGTCGATGGTCTTCGGGCATCCGACGAAGCGGATCTCCGATCCCGTGATGATGGCGTAATCGGAAAGTTTCTTGATGGTGTCCATGGAGTCGTTGCCGCCGATGTAGATGAAGCAGTCGATCTCAAGATCCGTGAGGATGCTGAAAATCTTCTCATAGAGCTCCTGGTCCTCGTGGATCTCGGGAAGCTTGTACCGGCAGGAGCCGAGGTAGGAAGCCGGCGTCCTCTTGAGGAGCTCGGAATCCAGGCCCGTGGTGATGTGCTCGGAGAGGTCGACATAGCGTCCCTCCATCAGTCCCTGAACGCCGTGGAGCATTCCGTAGACCTTCTTGTATCCGCGGTCAATCGCGGTCCTGTAGACGCCCGCCAAAGATGAATTGATCGCCGCCGTAGGGCCTCCGGACTGACCGACGATAACGTTTCTTTTTTCTGTTCGAAGCATAGTTTTCATTCCTCCTGGTTTCTCAGGGGGCGTCAGGGACGTCCCGCCTCATTCATGACTAGTCAAACATTTTACCGCAACTGCCGGTGGATGTAAAGTCAGCTTTCGCTCCGTCCGCCGCCTCAGTTGAGCTTCTTTCCGCAGTTCGGGCAGAATCTGGGCGGGTTCGCCGGGTCGGCGGCGGTATAGCCGCAGTCCGGGCAGACGGTGACCGCGGCGGCCGGTCTCGGGCTTCCGCAGTTCGGGCAGAATTTGCCGCTGTTGACGGATCCGCAGCTGCAGGTCCAGGTATCCGCCGCGGAAGCGGACGGGACCTCCGCCTCACCGGGGAAATACTCCGGGAATTCTTCCGGATCCGCAGCCTTTTTGGCGCTCTGCTGGGCCGCGGCCTGCGCCTGCTGCGCATAGGCCTGCTGATTCTGGGCGTAGGCCTGCTGCTGCGCCTGCTGGCCCTGCTGCATCAGTCCGGCGATATTCGCTCCGGCGTTCATGCCGCCCATCATGCCCAGTCCCATCATGCCGCTGGCCGCGCCGTTGCTGTTGGAGCCGGCGGCCTGCATCGCCTGCGTCTGGCCCATGCCCATGTAGGCGCCGAGCATCGAGGGATCCGTGTAACCCTTTGTCTCCTGGTATTTTTCGATCTTCTGCTTGCTGTTCTCGTCGGCGTCCATCATGCCGATGGCGATCCTGTAGATGGTGATGCCTCTCGCCTCGGCCCAGGAGCTGTCGAGAATCGCGTCGACGTCCTTGGTGAGCTGCGCCTCGTTGATGGCGATGTCCGTGTACGGGATGCGGAGCTGGGACAGCTGTCCGACGCCCTGGCGGATGGCCGCGATGGCTTCCGTCTTGATCTGCGGCTCGATGTCCTCCCTGGTGATCAGGCCGTTCCCGTCGGCTCCTGCCTTCTGGGCCCCGAGGACCTGGAAGAACCTGGCCGGATCCGTGATCTGGATCGAATACATGCCGTTGCCCATGAGGGTCGTCGCGATGTGCCAGACCGGGTTGCCTGTGGCGATGTCGCGTTCCCAGTGGTCGAAGGTGATGTTGCCCGAGCCCCACTTGAAGCCCTGGATCTCGCCGAGATTGATGTAGCACACGCGCTGCGTGCTCGTGCGGGAGCCGCCCGCCAGGAACTGGTTCCCGATGCTGGAGGCAAGGGCCTTGAGGCCGTTGTTCTCTCCGCTCATCAGAGACGGAGCCTTCGAGGCGTCGAATTTGTATCTTCCGGGCTCAGCGCAGAAATCGACGATCTGGCCGTTCTCGACGAGAATCATGCACTGGTTCTCCTGAACGTCGATTCCCGATCCGGAGGTGATGATGTTCTGATCTCCGTATTTGTTCTGGGAACCCTTCGACCCGATCTTGACGCCTCGTTTCATGAGGATGCCGTTCGACATGTCGCCGCTCTCAAAATAGTCGACCCACATGCTGTCGGCCGTTGTGTTCAGCGCGTTGCCGATTGCTCCGATAGCCTCTGCTGCGATTCTGATAAGACCCATAATGCTCTCCTTTCCTTATATGGCGCGCCCGGGCCTCTGCCCCGCGCTGCAACATATTCACCTTGATCTATCATTCCGCGGAAGATCCGCGTATGCTCAAGCCTTCCGATGGCCGGCGGATGACCCGGCGGCTCACCCGGTTTTTCCTTCCGTTCCTTCTGCCGCCCCTTCGCGGATCCGGCGTTCCCTCAGAACTTTCCTCCGCCGCCGGAGAAGCTGCCTCCGCCGGACGAGAAGCCGCCCGACGAGAAACCGCCGCTGAAGCCTCCGCCTCCTCCGCCGCGGCTGTGGTCGTCGTGGACGATCCTTCTGCGGGAAACCGTCGTCCCCAGATAGTTCTCCCTGTGGCCGGACGACCGGTAGCCCCTCACCTCAAGAGGAGGCGTCGCCGCCCTGGAGGGCTGGGTGTGCTTGTGCTTCGAGTTGAAGCCCAGCATTCCCAGAAGAGAAGCCGCCGCGCCGAGCAGCAGGGAAAGAGGCGTCGGAACGGCCGCCTTCCAGATATTGCCGTAGGCGTCGAAGTCGTCCAGGTACGTCTCCGCGGCGGCGTAGAAGTCGCCCCTTTTCGCGGCCGTGAGACAGTCGTTGTAGACCTGGTTCGTGAATTTCACGAAGTCCTCCGTCACATATTTTCCGTGCCCCACCGTCCAGAGAACCCGGTTGTCGAGATCGATGATAAACCCTGTCCCGTCCTCCTGAAAACCGTTGTCGATGTAGAACTGCCGGAGGTATTTCTGACTCGTCTCCGTCCCGTTGTTGACGTCGGGCGGGACCTCGTCCGGAATCAGGATAATCACGTCGCACTTCTTCTGCTCCTGGAGCCGGGCGATCCGGTTCCGCAGCGTCTCCTGCTGTTCCTCGGTGAAAAGCCCCGCGTAGTCGAACACCCTCTCCGACGGGTCCGAGGCTCTCGGAATCCGGAAGACCGTCCCGTTGTTGGAGACGTAGACGTCGTCCCCGTCGTTGTTTTCCTGCTCGACGCTGACGCCGGCAGAAGCGCTGCTTCCGGCGAAGGCGTCCGTCTCGCTGTACTCCGGTTCGGCGTATTCCTCCTCCGCGGCGTTCAGTCTGTCGGAGACCGCCCCGTCCTCCGCGCAGGCGGGAATCCAGGAAAACGCCAGCACGGCCGCCAGGAGCAGCCCGAAGAACGCGGTCCGTCTTTTCCGTTCTCTCCGCCTCTTCATCACATCACCCCCAGAATTCTCACGATCATGAGAATGATTTCAACGATGACAAAGATGAGCGCCCCGATTCTCACCAGCTTCATCGGATCCTTCGGCAGCGTTCCCATCATCTTTCCGGTCTGTCCGTTCATGCCGAATACGTAGCGCTCTCCCTTGTACTCCATGTACATCATCCATACCGGGAGCAGCACCAGCTCGATTTTCTGATCCTTCCAGGCGAATTCCTCGTGCTGGATCATGGTCGTGGTGTAGGAGCCGACGTGCTTCATCAGCTCCGTGGACATCGCCGTCTTTGCCCTCGCCTTGGCGCGCGGCTCCGTCGCCGCCGAGTTCTCGTCCCACTGCTGGGTGTAGAAGCCGGAGAGATAGGCGGGATTGAATTTCTCAAGCCTGGAAAAATCGAAGGGCTCGATGGAATCCATCATGGTGTCGTCCATCGCCTTCATGGCGTCCGTCGGAACCCGGACGAAGGTTCCCATTCCCTCCTCAAACACCTCGTAGTTGGAGACCTCGGTCACCTCGTCGCGGCCGGATACAAAGGTTCTCACCCGGGAGGCCTTCACCCTGGCGGACGCTTTTCCGTCGAAGGAAAAGAGCCAGTAGGGGACGTACATTCCCTTTATCTTCTGGATGGTCGATTCGGAGGAGAGCCTCGTGGGCGTAAGCACGGACTGCCGGCAAAGACTTCTGTAAGCCTTCTCGACCTCCTTCCTGTCCTTCGTGAAGGGAAGCACGTAATCCGGGCGGAAGGCGCCCTTTACGTTGCCGGACAGGGTGATCGCGCGGTTGCAGTAGACGCAGGTCGTCGCCACGGTCTTCCGGGAGGTGATCACCTCCGCGCCGCAGTTGGGGCACTTGTAGACCACCAGATCGTCGGTGGATACCGATTCGTCCGTCGCCTGCGCGTCCGTGGAGGCGTCCGGGTTTCCCTCGTCGTCCACCGACTGGGCGATGGTCTGATCCTCCGACTCGGCCTCTTCCGGAGTGAAATTGTACTCCGAGGGGTCGTAATCCGATCCGCAGTATTCACAGTGGAGTTTTCCCCGCGCGGGGTCGAAATACAGCTCTGCTCCACAGTTTTTACAGCTGTATTTTTTTGCCATTCCGCTCCCTTCCGCCCTTATCTTCCGCAGGCGGAACGCCGTGTCTCCGGGAGAAGTCCCGCAGCTTTCCGTCCCGCCCGGAAGAGGCTTAGATCACTGTGTGAACAGCACAAATGTCAGTATCTCCGAATTCTCTATCACTATACCATCAAAGGCCTCGTCTTTCAAGAACGATGAAGCCCCGGAGGCGCCGCCATCCGGCTCTTCCGTCCTTCCGGCGTCCGCGCTTCCGCGGCGGAGCGCCGTCCCTTGCGGCGTCACCGCCGCGCGACCCGTTCCATGTCCTCCGCCAGCATCGCGGCCGACATGCGGAGAGCCCCCAGTCGCAGCACCGTCAGCTGCTCCATCCCGTCGGACGTCGCCACGGTGAAGCGGTACTTTCCGTTCTCCTCGTGCACCATCCTCTCGATGTAGGCGTCGGCGGTCTCGTTCTCTTTGGTGAATACGACGGTGAGGTTCTGCCAGCGGCTCACCGACTCCGGATTTCTCCCGGTCCTGTAGGCGTCGAAGACGACCGTCACCGGGTATCCCAGATAGCCCTGGTAATTGCTCAGGAGATCCAGCAGCTTTCCCCTTGCCGCCCCGATATCCGCGCCGGCGAGGCCGCGCAGCTCCTCCCACTGGAAAATAATGTTGTAGCCGTCCACGATGAGGTGCTCCTGCCTCGTGTCCTTCCGGGGATAGATCGGATGGCCGTGCTTGTCAAGCTTCTGACGGGCTTCCGGCGTTTTCGGTCCGGTCCGGCCGCCCCATTTACACCTCTGCGAAGCCCCGTCCCGAAGCTTCGATCCGTCCTTTCCGATTCCGAATTCCCGTTCGTAGATGCCCCTCAGCACCTCGTCCTCCTCAAAGGACAGCGGCTCCTCCCCGCTCTCCTTTCCGGAGCCGGCTCCCGCCCGGAACCCCTTCTCCCCGGGCTGTATTTCTTCCTCCTCCGGCTGTTCCCCGGCGGAAAGACAGGGGAGATGGGCGAAGCCGCGGACCTGGTCCCAGGGCACGATAAATCCCGCTCCGTGGGCGCAGAACACCGAGGAGGAGGGATTTGCCGTGTCGGCGTCCGGATCGTAGGCAAAGGCCTCCATCACCTCCTCCGGATTATGGCACGGCCGGTAGCCCTGAAGCGCCAGCGAGAGTCTTCCCTCGCCCCGCGTGTAGGAGGTGACCTCAGCCATGTAATCCCCGGCCAGGGAGACGGGCACCGCCCCCGTCAGCACCGCCCGGTCCCCCGAATCCGTGAACGCGGGCTCTCCGTATTCCGCGCACATGCCCGAAAGGTCGTTCATCGCGCGTCCCAGGTTTTCGCGGGGGACCTCCAGAACGAAGGAGTAATAGGGCTCGAGGATGGCGCACTCGGTACTCATGAGTCCCTGGCGCACCGCCCTGTAGGTCGCCTGCCGGAAATCTCCGCCCTCCGTGTGCTTCAGGTGCGCTTTTCCGGCGATCAGCGTGATCCTGACGTCCGTCAGCGCCGATCCTGTCAGCACGCCGGGATGCTCCCTCTCCAGCAGATGCGTGAGGATCAGACGCTGCCAGTGCAGATCCAGGAGATCCTCGCTGACGGCGGACCGCACGGAAATCCCGCTTCCGGCCTCTCCCCGCTCGATCAGGAGATGCACTTCGGCGTAATGCCTCAGAGGTTCGAAATGACCGATTCCCTCGACCGCCTTCAGCACCGTCTCCCTGTAAAGGATTCTCGCCGGGCCGCAGGACGTCTTCACGCCGAACCGGTCCTCGATCAGCCTCGTCAGCACCTCGGCCTGCACCTCTCCCATGATCTGCAGGTCGATGCACTGCTTCTCCGCGTTCCAGACCATGTGGAGCGTCGGCTCTTCCTCCGAAAGAGGCGCGATGGTCCTCATGAACGCCGGGGCGTTCACGTCCGGAGGCAGTATCAGGCTCCTCGTCATGACCGGCTCGATGACCGGCATCTCCGGGTCCGTCTCGCCGCCGAGGCCGCATCCCGGCGTCGTCAGGGACAGGCCCGTCACCGCGCATACCTGGCCGGCGGGAGCGGTATCGGTCTGTTCAAAGCGGTCTCCCGAATAGAGACGGATCTGATCGATCTTCTCGCGATGCTCTTCTCCGTCCCTGCCCCGGTACCGCACCTGCATCCTCGTCTGAAGAGCGCCGCCCGTCACCTTGAGATAGGTGAGACGCGCTCCCGACGGATCGCGGCCGATCTTGTACACGCGGGCCGCGTATCCGTCTTCCCCGCAGGCCGTCCCGTTCCGCGGCAGCGTGTATCTTCCGAGGCCGTCGAGCAGCCCCTCCAGATTCTCCATGCGGAGGGCGGAGCCGAACCACACGGGACAGATCTCTCCCTTCGAAAACGCCTCCGCGATCAGCCCGTCGGGAATCTCCCCCGTCTCCATCATCGCGTCCAGAAGCGTCTCTCCGCACAGGGCGATCTCCTCGCGGAGCGCGTCGCCCTGCAGGTCGAAATCCACGCATTCCGGAAGAAGCTCCGCCTTCAGTTCCCCCAGGATCCTGTCCCGGTCGGCGCCGGCAAGATCCATCTTGTTGACAAAGATCATCGCAGGAACGCCGTAGTGGCGCAGAAGCCTCCAGAGGGTCCTGGTGTGGGACTGAACCCCGTCCGTCCCGCTGACGACGAGAACCGCCGCGTCCAGCACCTGCAGCACTCTCTCGGTCTCCGCCGAAAAATCGGCGTGGCCCGGGGTGTCGAGGAGGACGAACTCGAAGCCGCCGGTCCTCAGCCTGGCCTGGCTCGAGAAGATCGTGATGCCGCGGTCCCGCTCGATCTCGTTGGTGTCGAGATGGGTATCTCCGTGATCGACGCGTCCGGCGGACCGGATCTGGCCGGTCAGGTAGAGCAGCGCCTCCGTGAGGGTCGTCTTGCCCGCGTCGACGTGGGCCAGTATTCCCAGTGTTCTGTACTGCATGTTCTTCTCCTTCCGGACGTCTATTCTTCCGCGCCGGCGCCGGATGGGCCCTCCGGGAGGCCCGCCGTTCTCTCCACCGCGCCTTTGCCCTGTTCCGCCCTCTTCCGGCGGCGCGCCCTTCTCACCCTGTTGATGTGGCGCTCGAACTCGCCGCTCCCGATGAATTCGGCCAGCACGTACTGCTCGAACACGGGAACCGTGCAGGAGTAGAAATCGATCCTGGGCCGGAGCGTCTCCGCCGTCTCCGACGGGAGAATCATGTACCCGAGACGCATCGACGGGGCGATGGTCCTCGAAAAGGTGTTGAGATAGATCACGCTCCGCCCGGGCTCGAGGGAAAACAGCGTATCCTCCGCTTTTGTGGACATGGTGAATTCCGAGTCGACGTCGTCCTCGACGATGACGGCGCCCCGCTCCTTCGCCCAACCGATGTATTCCCTCCGCTTCGACGCGTCCGCGGTCACCCCGGTGGGATAGCTGTTGTAGG
>CACYDL010000249.1 GCA_902773195.1 uncultured Lachnospiraceae bacterium | reverse complement strand
CACCCGCTCCTCATCCAGCCGCTGTTTCACCGCGTCCTGCGCGATCGCGAAATCACACATCTGCTGGAAGGACTTCTTTGTCTCATCATTCCCGAACTTATGGATCCGCACCAGGTCAAAGGCGTTCAGCAGCTTCCCGCCCGCAGGATCCGTCGCGTGATGCGAGTACACAAACCGGTCGTCATAGACCACCACGCCGGCAGTGGAATCCGCCGGCAGGAAATCCCAACGGTTCTCCACATCCGTCGGACCATACACGTCAGGAAGAAACTCCTCCAAGGCAGACTGGATCGGGAAATACGTCCGGCAGAACGCGCCGACCAGGCCTTCCTTATTCAACGGATCTTCCTGGGAGGCGACGGTTTTTTTCATCACCTCAGACTGCCGGGAGCTTGTCGGCCACTGCGCCGTATCCCGCCAGTCATCATACCGGCCGAGATAGCCGTCCACATGCAGCGCGCCGCCCTGGCTCTCCTCGTAGACAAACTCCCCGTCCGACGGGCAGGAGGCCCAGTACATCATCCGGTTCGCCTGGTAGGTGGTATCGTCAAAGAAGTCCATACCGATGTCCTTTGCCACCTGGCGCATGAGCGCCGGATACTCATCCTCCGACACTTCCCGGTCGAAGAGGATCACCAGGCGATACCTCGGCGCCTCCGGCACATGTTTATGGGTGGAATACAGGAACCACTCCACACCGGACAGGGCACTGCGCACCAGGGCCGGAAAGTTCACGCCTTCCGGGATGTTGTCCGCGTCCAGGGCGCCGAGATTGCGGAAGATGACATTGCCGTTCTTCCGGATCCCCTCCCGGAGCCAGCCGCCGACAAAGCCGCCCTGATCCTTCAGGGCATCCCGCCGGTCCTTCGACAGCCGCGGATACTCCGCCGCCGTTTCCGTGGTCCGGACCGGAACCCGGTTCCGGTCCTTGATGGCCTGCCACGGCCGCTCCACGTTCTTATACCGCTTATCCGTGCGGTGATTGCACACCGCGATCTTCAGGGTGGGATTATTCATCTTCATCTTCCTCCTCATCTTCGCCGATAATATCCTTCAGGTTCCGGAAATACCGGACCATCTTCCCCCGGCACAGGGCCACAGAAATCTGTGCCATCATTTCATCGGTGTAGTCCCTGCCGAAAACCCAGACCTCATCGCAGGTATTCAAATCCATAAAGCCAAAAGCGATGATCATATTGCTCTCCGTATCATCTTTCTCATCCATAAACATCGAATAAAAGACGTCCGGTGCAACGGGGATACATTCATGCCTCAAAGCATAGCGGCAATACCAAAGAAAGCGTTCCAGCGATTTTGCATCCTCACAGTCAAACGGAAAGCAGATGAAGACGCGGCGCCAGCCGCCCTTCCAGTTCTCAAAATCCTTCATTTGGTCGATCCCGCACCTGTTAGTGCCCGGGAAAGCACATTTTAAATTCCTGTAATTCATTTTCATCAATCCTTTCTGTAATAATTGCATTCATAACCATCCGCGCGGAGGATCAGGCCGTCTGCCCAGGGTGGACATCTTCCCATTTCCTCACATACAGACTGCACAGTGTCTTCCGGATCCGCTTCAATGATTACCTCGTCATGCACATGGGCGACGATGCGCCGCGGCGACAGCCGCTGCATGGCACAGCAGAGCAGATCCCTCGAGATCCCCTGGACAATGTTCTCCACGAACTTCGGGCCATAGGATTCAATGAGGCTCCACTTCTTCGAGGCGTTCAGCCCCTGGTACAGCACGGACTCGGAGCCGAAACTGTTCATACCCAGCCGGGGCTTCACATACGCCAGCGACCGGCCTGACGGCAAAAGGATAAACAGCATTCCGGACCGGAAAGAGAACGACAGCCGGCCCATATGCACAGTAGTCCGTTCCCGGATCGCGGTTTTCACCGCCTTATCCACATCCCACCAAAGCTTGCAAATCCTCGGGTTTGCATTCCTCCAGGCAGAAACCAGCGGCTGCAGTTCCCCTTCCGGCACGCCCATCTCCAGGGCGCCCATGGCCTTCAGGGCACCGACGCCGCCGCCGTAGCCCAGGGCCAGTTCGGCGATCTTCCCCTTCTGCCTGAGATGACCGTTGACACCGTGCTTCTCGACGGGGACATGGAACATCTGGCTGGCGCTTGCACAGTAGATATCGCCTCCGGAGGCAAAGACTTCCTTCCGCCATTCCTCCCCGGCAAGCCAGGCGATCACCCTCGCCTCGAT
>CACYDL010000248.1 GCA_902773195.1 uncultured Lachnospiraceae bacterium | reverse complement strand
CGTAATCCGGAAGGCCGGGCCGTGTCCGCGCCACAACGCTTCATTTCCGCTTCAGGGCGGAAATGAAGCGTTTTTTCTGTGTCCGCCCCTGATATAAAATTGACGGTAAGAACGAAGACGCTGTGAGGGCGGGCGGAAGGCCCGCCGGAAGCGGGTCCGGACAGGGCAGGCGGCGCCGGAAAACGGATGGAAGCGGAAGGAGGAGACAGAGGATGAAACTGTGCTTCAGCACCGAGGCGGTCGACCTCGACAATCAGGCCCCCAACAGGAACAAGAGGGAGAGCCGGTACTTCTGGGATGAGCTCAACCACCTGATCGCGGCGGGCGGGTTTACGCAGATCGAGATTCCCTACGAGCCGAAGTGGGATTTCGGGGGAAGGTCCGGCATTCCGCGCACAAAGCGCTCCATGACGACGAAATTCGGAACGGTCGCCGGCTACGCGGCGTATCTGCGGGAAAACGGCATCACCGGGGGCATCGGCTGCATCCACATGAACCCGTCTCTGTTTGCCTCCTCCGGCGTCCTCCCGATGTATCTGGGCGCCGCCAGGCACTACACGGAGGAAGCGCTGGACACCGCGGCGGAGGCCGGATGCCCGGTGGTCACCCTCACGGCGACGCCTCCGTACTACGCCTCCCGGAAGCTGATCGGAGAGGGGACCGAGGAGGCCTTCCTCGGCGCGACGGCGGAGATGATCGCGGCCCTTGCGGAGTACGCCTCCGGGCGGGGCGTCACCCTCTGCCTCAAAAATGAATACTGGTCTCTGCTGCGCGGGGACCGGATCGTCGATTTCCTGGCGCAGCTCCCGGCGTCCGTCCGGCTCGACGTCGACACGGCCCATCTTCGGATCGCCGGCTGCCGCCCGGAGGATCTCATTCGGAAGCGTCCGTCCGCGGTCGGGATCGTGCACGTCACGGACACAGCGTTCCGCGACGAGGAGGAGGCCTGGAAGACCGCCCTTCCCGAGTATCCCTCCCGGAACCCGACGAAGGTGTTCCGCGACCCCGGGGACGGAGACATCGACTTCGTGCCTGTCTTCCGGGCGCTCGGGGAGACGGGTTACGACGGCGCGGTCGTGATCAATCCGAGAAATTCCTTCGATATCTGCCGTTCGATTCTGAGATCCCGCTGGTTCGCGGATCACGTCATCGCATGAGGAGGGAAGCAGGGATGGAAAACAATATCAGATTATCGCATATGAGCCACTGGAAGACCGTTCCTTTCAGACAGATCGACAATTTCCGCGATTTCTACTACGAGGACCGATCCAACAGCTGCTATTTCCTGGACTGGGACCGGATCCTGCGCTACCACAGGGCCACCGGCTATGACGGAATCGAGCTGGCGCCCTGGGATCTGGCCGAGATCCTCGGGCTCTTCGGGACGCCCGCCGAGTACACGGCCTTCGTCAGGGATCACGGCATGGAGGTGAGCGGCATGTTCCACGGCTGCGACGACTCCCACATCGCCGGGAAGCACGACGAGGTCGTCGCCGCGGGAAAGCAGGCGGTGGACACGCTGGCGGCCTTCGGCGGAACGCACCTCAACACCTGCCCGGGCAACAATTACTACGGAAACGGACCTCTCGACGGCGAAGGCCTCCGGAATATCGCCTCCTGCCTCAACGAGATCGGGGAGTACGCCGAGTCGAAGGGCATCAAGGTCGGCATTCACAATGAGTTCTTCTGCGTCACGAACCGGGAGAACCACCGGCAGCTGATCGAGATCACGGATCCCCGGTACGTCCACTACTGCCTCGACACCGCCCAGGTCGTGCTGATGGGCGACGACCTGATCGACTTCTACGACACCTACAGGGAGCGGATCTGCACCTTCCATTTCAAGGACACCGCCGACCCCGGCGTGCCGGACGAGATCCGCTATGACAAGGACGTGGAGATCCGCGACGACGGGCACCGCTGGTTCTGGGAGCCGGGCGAGGGGGTTCTGCCCCTGGAGGAGCTCTGGAGGCACATGAGGGATTACGGCTTCCGCGGATGGCTCACGGTGGAGGACGACGGATCCCCGGACTATCTCGCCGCCATGGCGCTGTCCTCCTATTTTATCAATCACAGGCTGGCGCCGATCTACCGGTGAGAGACTGCGTTATGTAAACGAATCGCCAAAGCACTTTTGATTAAAACGGCCGTTTTCAGCGGCAGGAAGTGATGTCATCCAGCGGGGCCGCCGGAAGAGGCCCCGAAGCCCCGGGGAAGCCCGGGAGAAAGGAAGGACCTGCCCCCACGGGGCAGCGTCGCAGGTGGAACTTTATGAGCAGCAGGACAGGAATCGGAATCATCGGATGCGGCACCATCGCCGACGTCTATCTGACCAATCTCACGCAGCATTTCGAAAACGTCGAGGTGCTGGCGGTCGCCGACATGTTTGTGGAGAAGGCCGCGCAGGCCGCGGAGAAATTCGGCGTGCCGAAGGCGTGCTCCGTGGAGGAGCTTCTTGAGATCCCGGAGATCACGATCGTGCTGGATCTCACGATCCCCGCCGCCCACTACAGCGTCAACCGCCAGATCCTGGAGGCGGGAAAGCACGTCTACTGCGAGAAGCCCCTCGCGCTGAAGTACGAGGAGGCGGCGGAGCTTGTCGCCCTCGCGGCGGAGAAGAAGCTGGTGTGCGTCAGCGCCCCGGACACCTTCCTGGGAGCCGGCATCCAGCAGAGCAGGGCGGTCATCGACAGCGGACGGATCGGCCGGCCGGTGGCGTTTACGGCCAACATGACCTGCCCAGGCCACGAGCTGTGGCATCCCAATCCCGCCTTCTACTACAGGCAGGGCGGCGGCCCGATGTTCGACATGGGGCCCTACTACATGACGGCCCTGATCTACCTGCTCGGGCCGGTGAAAAGGATCTCCTGCTTCACCGTCGCCGGCCGTCCGGTCAGAAACATCCTGGGCACGATGACGGAGACCGAGGTGCCGACCACCTACACCGGCATCATGGAGTTCGTCTGCGGCGCCGTGGGCACCGCCACGATGAGCTTCGACACCTGGAAGACCTCGCTTCCCGGCATGGAGATCTACGGGACGGAGGGAAGCGTCACCGTCCCGGATCCCAACGGCTTCAGGGGACCGGTGAGCCTGTACGACGGAAATAAGCTGCGGGGAATCGTCGAGGCCGTCGACCAGCCGCATCCCGCGAAGCTGATCACGATGGTGACGCAGCAGAACACCTGCGAGGAGGAGGTCCCGATGGAATTCCCGGAGATCCCGGATCCGAGGGGCAACATGAGGGGACTGGGCGTCGCCGATCTGGCGCAGGCCCTGGCCGACGGGAGAGCGCCCAGGCTCAGCCCGGAGATCTCCCTCCATGTGGTCGAGGCCCTCAACGCCTTCGAGGAATCCGCGAAGAGCGGCCTTGTCTATGAGATGAAGTCCACCTGCGGGAGCACCGAGCCCATGGGCAGGGACTGGGCGCTCTGGGAAGTCAGATAACACGGAAGAAGGCTCTTGTGCTGTCCGGCACAGATGTTATAATAGGTATAAGTGCTCATAAAAACGCTGGTTCCGGCATGGCTTTTTGAGCATAAATGAAGAGCGGTCCGGCAGGAGGCCTGCCGGCGCAGACATTTCCAACACAAGGAGGAATAAAAATGGGCAGACTTTTAACGCTGATGACGTCACAGTGGGCGGATCTCGATCTCGACACGATGTGCAAAACCGCCAAGGAGATGGGCTACGACGGCATTGAGATCGCCACGCAGGGCAAGCACCTCGATGTCAAGCGCGCCGCGACGGATATGGCGTATGTTCAGGAGGTCAAGGACACCCTCGCCAAGTACGGCCTGCAGTGCTACGCCGCCGCCTCTCACATCATCGGCCAGTGCGTCGGCGATTACAACGATCCGCGTCTCAACAACTTCGCTCCGGCGGAATGCGCCAACGATCCGGACGCGATCCGCGCCTGGGCGATCGAGACCATGAAGCTCGTCCCCGTGGCCTGCAAGAACCTCGGCATCAAGGTCTCCACGGGCTTCGTCGGCTCCCCGATCTGGAAATATATCTACAGCTTCCCGCAGACGACGGAGGAGATGATCGAGGCAGGCTTCCAGGAGATCTATGACCTCTGGTGCCCGATTCTCGACGTCTTCAGGGAGTGCGGCGTCAAGTTCGCGCTCGAGGTCCATCCGACCGAGATCGCCTTCGACTATTACTCGACCAAGAGGCTTCTCGAGGTCTTCAAGGACCGCCCGGAATTCGGCCTCAACTTCGATCCGAGCCATCTGCTGTGGCAGGGCGTCACGCCGCACATCTTCCTCAACGACTTCATCGACCGCGTCTATCACGTCCACATGAAGGACGTCGCGGTGACCCTCGACGGCAGGACCGGCCTTCTCGGCTCCCACATCGACTTCGGCGATCTGAGACGCGGCTGGAATTTCCGCTCTCTCGGCCACGGCGACGTGAATTTCGAGGAGATTATCCGCGTCCTCAACGCCCACAACTATCAGGGGCCGCTCTCCGTCGAGTGGGAGGATTCCGGCATGGACCGCATCGCGGGAGCGACCGAGGCCGCCGCGTTTGTGAGAAAGGTTGATTTCGCCAAGTCCGACGTCAAGTTTGACGCTGCCATCGCGAACTGAAAGGTGTGTGAATCATATGAGAACAAATCTGACATACGGCATGGTCGGCGCGGCACTGGATTCCTTCATCGGCGCCGTTCACCGCGTCGGCGCGGGCTTTGACGGCATCGCCTTCCTGGCCGCCGGCTGCTTCAGCAGAAATCCGGAGAAGAACCGGAAGTGCGGTGAGTTCTACCATCTGGACACGGACCGCGTCTACGCCTCCTATGAGGAGATGGCGAAGGCCGAGGGAGCGAGAGAGGACCGGATCGACTACGTGATCATCTCCGCCCCGAACAACGTCCACTACGTGACCGCCAAAGCCTTCCTCGAGAACGGCATCAGCGTATTCTGCGAGAAGCCGCTGTGCTTCGAGGTCTCTGAGGCGGAGGAGCTGAAGAAGCTCGCCGAGGAGAAGGGACTTCTCTTCCTGGTGAACTATTCCTACTCCGGCAACGTCATGGTCAAGGAGGCGCGCGAGCTCGTCCGTTCGGGCTACATCGGCACGGTCATCAACGTCAACGCGGAATACCTCCAGGAGTACCTCGTCGACGACATCGGCAAGGGCGACCAGACCATGAACAAGCTCTCCTCCTGGAGAAAGAACCCCGAGATCGCCGGCATCTCCAACTGCGTCGGAGACATCGGCTCCCATATCGAGAACACCGTGGCCTATATGACGGGCCTCCGCGTGAAGAGACTGGCCGCGAAGCTCGACTACTTCGGGCAGCCGCTGGACCTCAACGCCAACATGCTCGTCGAGTTCGACAACGGCGCCCACGGCGTGTTCTGCTCGTCACAGGTGTGCGTCGGCCACATGAACGGCCTCGTCGTGCGCATCTTCGGAACCGAGGGCGCGATCGAGTGGCATGAGGAGGAGCCGAACGTCCTCTTCGTGACGAAGAAGGGCCAGCCGATGCAGACCTACCACAGGGGCATGGCTTATATCTCCGAGAGAGCGGCCGCCATGAGCCGCCTCCCGGCGGGCCATCCGGAGGGTCTCTACGAGGCCTTCGCCAATATGTACAAGGTCTGGAACGCGGCCATCCTCAAGAAGGCCAACGGCGAGGAGCTCACCGAGGCGGAGCTGGATTTCCCGACCATCGACGACGGAATCGAGGGCGTGAAGTTTATCCACGCGGCGGTCGAGAGCAGCAAGGCCGACGCGAAGTGGGTGGAGCTGTAAAGCCCCGCGCCGGAGATTTTCAGTACTGACGGATTCCATGAAAGCCGGCCCCGACCGCGGGACCGGCTTTCCTCTATCATGAACCTGCGCCCGGGGACGCCCGCCGCTTAGGCGGCGGGCACGACGGCGGCAGACAGGTTTTCCCGCCGGGCGTGACGCGAAGTCATAAGGCGGGCGGGATCACATGCGGGATAACAGGCAGGAGGCCAAAGGGATGAAAGAAATACTCGACTGCAGGGGGCTTGCCTGCCCCGGACCGGTCATCAACGCGAAGAAGGCGGCGGAGGGCTTCCGGGAGGAAGGGACGCTGTCGGTGCTCGTCGACAACGAGACGGCGGTCCAGAATCTGACGAGGCTCGCGTCCGGCATGGGATACGCGGTGAAGTCCAAAAAAGAGGGGGAGAAGGATTACCTCGTGGAAATGGAAGTAAAACCCGGCGCGGCGCCGGAAGCGGCCGGAGAAGGCGCGCCGGCCGAGGACGGATGCGCCGCGTGCGTCCCGGAACAGAAGAAGACGGGGACCGTGGTCGTCCTCTCCTCCGACCGGATGGGCGGCGGCGACGAGGCGCTGGGAAAGAAGCTGATGAAGGCCTTTGTGTACGCCCTTGCCAGCGGCAGCGCCGTCCCGGACAAAATCATCTGCTACAATTCCGGGGCCTTTCTTTCGACCGAGGATCCGGACACCGTGAGGGATCTTCGGACGCTGGAGGAGGCGGGCGCCTCCGTCATGACCTGCGGGACCTGCCTGGACTACTACGGCCTGAAGGAGAAGCTTCAGGTAGGCATCGTCTCGAATATGTACGACATCGTCGAGGCGCTGGTTCACGCGGGGTCGGTCATAAGGCCGTAACCGGTTCACGCGGCGACCGCAGCGGATTCCCGGGGATCGCGCCGGGCAGCCCTCTTGCGCCGGGCGGATCCGGCCCGGAGAATCCGGAGGTGACAGACAAGACTATTCGTGGTAAAATCCTTCTAATTGACAGAAGCCGCATCATCCACCCGGCCCGGGCGCCTGGTTTTCCGGGCCCATCCGGGGAGAGAAGGCTTTTGCCGGAGGAGGATGAATTATGAAAGCGAAATTCTGGAATATCGTATCGGTGGTTCTGGCAGCGGCGCTCTGCATCGGCGTGTCCACGGTCTTCAGGGCCTGCGGCGCGAAGGAGGACGGGACGTGGATGCACTGCCATGACGTCCAGAGGACCGTCCTGGTACTCGGCCTCGCGGCCGGGGCCGCCGGCCTTTTCGGTCTTTCCGGCCGCCGCGTCATCCGGATTGCCGCAGGCGCGGCCGGCGCGGTGATTTCCCTGATTACGGCTCTTCTGCCGGGAAGGATCATGCCCATGTGCATGATGGAGACAATGCGCTGCCAGGCGCTGATGAAGCCCTTTGTGACCGTCGTCTGCGTCGTGGAGGTCCTGGTCTTCGCGGCGGGTCTCGCCGCGGCCTTCCGGGAGAAGCGCTGACGGTTTCCGGGCAAAGGTCCTAAAGGCTTCCGGGCAGAGGCCCTCACGGCCTTCCGGGAGAAGCGCTGACGTCTTCCGCGCAGAGGCCATGACGGCCTTCCGGGAGAAGCCCTGACGGATTCCCCGGGAAGAACGGGCGGATCCGCGGCGAAGCAGTACACTTTCCGCCGATCTGTCGTGGTTCGGAGAGGGGTGGCGCAGTAGAATATACTCAGGTATATCATTGTGCTTTCCCCGGACGAACCGGCGTCCTTACAGGTGGATCCATGAAAAACGGAAACGGCATTTTCGGTCCCGTCGATATGACGCGCGGGACGCCCTGGAAACAGATCCTCATCTTCATGCTGCCGCTCCTCATCGGAAATATCGTGCAGCAGCTCTACAACACCGTCGACAGCATCGTCGTGGGAAGATATCTCGGGGACGGCGCCCTGGCGGCGGTCGGCAGCGCCGGGCCGGTCGTGAATCTTCTGATCGTCCTTTTCGTCGGGCTCTCCCTCGGGGCGAGCATCCAGGTCGCCCAGTACATCGGGGCGGGAGACCGGGAGGGCATCTCAAAATCCGTCGGCTGCTGCATCGCCATGATTGCCGTCGCGGTACTGATCGTGACCTTCGCCGGTCTCTTCATATCCCGGCCGCTCCTCATTCTGCTCAACACCCCGGAGGAGCTTCTCGACCGGTGCACCCTGTATATCAGGATTCTCTTCTCGGGCGCGGTGGGACTCGGCTTCTACAACATTCTCTGCGGCGTTCTCCGCGGAATGGGTGACTCCGTCTCCGCCCTGATCTATCTCATCGTCGCCTCTCTCGTCAATATCGTGCTCGACGTCGTGTTCGTCGCTTTCCTCGGAATGGGAGTGGAGGGCGCCGCGGTCGCGACGGTCATCGCCCAGGGAATCTCGGCGGTGCTCTGTGTGCTGAAGCTGACCCGCATGAAGGACCTCTTCGATTTCAGGATCAGCTGCATCCGGCTGGACAGGAAGTTTGCCGGAGGCATCCTGAAGCTCGGCGTTCCTTCCTCCGTCACCCAGGTGATTCTCTCCATGTCCATGCTGATGGTCCAGGCGCTGAACAATTCCTTCGGGGCGAATTTCGTGGCGGCCCATGTGATCTGCTCGAAGATCGACGGCTTCGCGATGCTCCCGGCGCAGTCCTTCGGGAACGCGATGACGACGTTTTCCGGCCAGAACATGGGCGCGGGGAATCTTAGGCGCACCGAGGAGGGGGCGAAGCAGGGCGTCGCCCTGGCCGTCCTCGTCTCCGCCGTGATGGGAGTGCTGCTCTTCCTCTTCGGGAGACCGCTCTCCGGATTTTTCACCCGGACGGACGAGATCATCGACATGTGCACCAGGCTGATCCGGATCCTGTCCCCCGGCTACATGTTCCTCGCCGGCGTGCACTGTATGGCGGGAACCATGCGCGGGGCGGGAGAGACCATTGCCCCGATGTGGCTGTCCATCGTCCAGCTGTTCGGCATACGCGTTCCCTTCGCGTATCTTCTCTGCTATCTGACCAGAAGTCCCTCCCTTCCCAACGGGATGTGCGAGATGACCTACGTGTCGCTCCTGATGTCGTTTACGATCGGCTGTCTTCTCCACTGGCTCTACTACAGGAGAGGCACCTGGAAGAAGGCGAAGCGGGTCTGAATCCCGGGAAAGCCGTGCGGGCGGAGAGGATTTTGTGTCAGTCCTTTGCCGGAGGCGGATGCCGCCGGCG
>CACYDL010000247.1 GCA_902773195.1 uncultured Lachnospiraceae bacterium | reverse complement strand
TTCGAGGGCAACGCCCAGGGGCTCAGGATGGCCGCCAGACTGGACTACCCGGTGCGGCACGAGGGGATGAATCTCACCTACGGACTGCTCTCCGCGATGATCAAGTACCCCACGTCTTCGCTGGAGTGCGGCCGAGCGTCGAAGGATATCCGCCGGCGGAAAAACGGCTATTTCGCGTCGGAGGCCGCCTTCTTCGAAGAGATCGCGGAGGAGACCGGCACCGGCAGGGCGAGAAACCCGCTGGCCTTCCTGCTGGAGGCGGCGGACGACATCGCCTACGCGGCGGCGGATATCGAGGACGCCTTCAAGAAGGGCTTCTTCGGGTACGACACCCTCGTCGGGGAGCTGCGGGAACGCGGGGCCGGAAAGGAGTACCGGATCAGGCTCTCCGACATCTACGACATGGCGAGGCTCTCCGGCATGACGGATCCCGGCGAATACGCGGTCAGGAGCTGGCTGCGGGATATGCAGGACGTCCTGATCGTCGCCGCGACCGACGGCTTCACGGAGCATTACCGCGAGATTATGGACGGGAGCTACGGGGGCGAGCTGATCGTCGCCAGGCAGCCGGCGAGGCTGCTGGGCCTGCTGAAATCCGTGGCCTACGACTACGCCTTCACGTCGGCGTCCATCTTCCGGACGGAGATCGCCGCCCACAGGATCCTGGGCTTTCTGCTGGACATGCTGGTGCCCGCCGCGCTGAAGTTCGACGAGGGAAATTCCGGGCTGATGGAGGAGAAGTATCTCTCCCTGATTCCCGGCAATTACGCCCAGGTCTGCCGGAGGATGTCCGACGGGCAGGACGCCGCGGGACGCCTGTACGCGAGAATCCTGATGGCGACGGATACCGTCAGCGGGATGACGGATTCTTTCGCAAAAGATTTGTACTCTGAATTGACCGGACTTATGTAATAGTTTATAATCTGAAGCAAACCTGGAGTGTGCGATCCCCTATTTTTCCTGAACCTACAAATGACGTAAGGGATTCCTACATTGTCTGTATTGATGCCAGGCCTCATCTTCGTACGGAGGAAGGCAGATAACGGGCTGCGGTTGCCCACCTGGCAGTGGCTAGGTGTCAGTTCTATAGGAACGGCATTCCGGGTTTTACTTGTGTGATTACACTCCGTCCGCGCTGATGCCGGACGGAGAATCTGATATTCAGAAAGAGAGAAGCATGAAGATAGAAAGCAGTTTGTTCGGCGTTACCCGAAACGGAGAGGGTGAGAAGGTCACCGCGTACACGATAACAAATTCGAAGGGCTCCCGGATCACCGTGATCGATTACGGCGCGATTCTCACGGAGGTCGTGGTTCCCGACAGGGACGGAAAGCTCACGGACGTCGCCCTGGGATACGACAACATCGGCAGCTACGAGGTCAATCCCCCGTACCTGGGCGCCACCATCGGGAGAAACGGCAACCGCATCGAGGGCGGCTCCTTCAATCTCGGAGGCGTGGATTACCAGCTCGCCCTCAACGAGAACGAGAGGAACAATCTTCACAGCGGCCCGGACGGCTACAATTTCAGGATGTGGAGCGCCGCGCCGGACGAGGAGAGCGGCAGCGTCACCTTCTCTCTGGTGAGCCCCGACGGAGACCAGGGCTTCCCCGGAGAGCTGAAGATTTCCGTGACCTATTCCTTCTCCGAGGACAATACCGTCGGGATCCGCTACGAGGGCGTGAGCTCCGCGGACACGATCGTCAACATGACGAATCACTCCTACTTCAACCTCAGCGGGGCAGGCTCCGGATCGATCATGGAGCACGAGCTGATGATCGACGCCGACGGCTACACGCCGGTCGACGAGTACTCGATTCCCTACGGGACGGTGGAATCCGTTGAGGATACGCCCTTCGATTTCAGGGAGATGAAGCGGATCGGCAGGGACGCCTACGCCGAGAACGACCAGCTGGAGCACACCGGCGGCTACGACCACAACTTTGCCCTGAACGGCACCGGCATGAGGAAGGCGGCGGAGGCCTGCTCCGAGGTGACCGGCATCACGATGACCGTGACCACGGATCAGCCGGGCATCCAGTTCTACGCGGGCAATTTCATCAGCGGGCCCTGCGGAAAGGGCGGCTGCGAGTACAGACCGCATGACGGCTTCGCTCTTGAGACTCAGCATTTTCCGAATTCCATGAATGTGCTCGCCTTTGAGAGCCCGAAGCTTTCGGAAGGCGAGATCTACAGCACGACGACCTGCTATTCGTTCGGGATCCGGGAATAAGAAGACGCGCGCGGCAAAAAGGCGCGGCGGACTGAGGCGATGAGACAGAAGAGTTCATGATCAGAGCATTATTCAAGGGATTTGGTTCGTTCGCCAGAAGAATACAGAATGATCACATGGGCGCATATGCAGCAACATGCGCCTATTTTCTTATGATCTCTTTTGTTCCCCTCTACATGGTCGTCGCCGCGGCGGCCGTCAGGACCGGCGCGGATCTGACGGACCTGATCGACGGACTCGTCGGCGTCGTCCCCTCGGGACTCAAGAACTATATCTACACCATCACCCAGGAGGTGGGAAGCAGGACCTACGTCTACGTCCCCATCTCCATCGTCATCCTGATCTGGTCGGCGGCCAAGGTCATCCACGCCCTGACCAACGGACTCAACGTGATCAGCAGGGTCAGGGAGACCAGGGGATGGTTCTTCCTGAGATTCCGCTCCATGATGTACGTGGTGCTGCTGGTTCTCGCGATCGGCGCGACCCTCGTCCTGTCCATCTTCGGGCGTTCCATCGGCGAGAGCATCGAGGCGGGACTTCCGAACCACGGGGAATTCGCTTCGTTTCTGTATACGTTCCGTTCCCTGATCGGATACCTGCTCCTCATCCTGATCTTCCTGTTTCTCTACAAGTTCCTTCCGAACTGCCACTACTCCTTCAGGAGCCAGTTCCCCGGGGCGCTGATCGTATCCACGGTCTGGATGTTCTTCTCGTACCTGCTCTCGCTCTACTATGAGTACAACGAGAATTTCAGCGCCATCTACGGGAGTCTCACCGGCGTCATCCTCGCCATGATCTGGCTCTACTTCTGCTGTTATTTCCTGCTCTTCGGCGCGGAGCTGAACCGGGTGCTCTACGAGGATCCGGAGGGGAACGTGATCGTCAGCACGATCGACACGGTCAGGGGCGCCACTGCCCGGCAGCAGCTCAAGATCATGGAGGAGCTCGACGCCCACTCCGACTGGAAGACGATCGGGGACGACGCCGAGAGGAAGAGCGCCCAGCCGCAGGATATCTACATACCGTGGGAGGACGAAAAGGAGACGGGGGAGAAAACTTCCGTCAGCTCGGGCAGAATGTTCGACGATCTTCTCAGTTCAGTAAAAAGGTAATACCGGGGAGGCAACACGCCCCGCAGCATCTAAGGAGGCTCACAGCATGAGTGATTTTGAGGAAAAGGTACGGGAGATTGAAAAGGAGGCCGGCAGACAGATCGGTCTGGCGGAGGGCCTTGAGACTCTCAACGACATCCGCGTCGCGTTTCTCGGCAAGAAGGGAATGCTGACTTCGGTTCTGAAGGGCATGAAGAACGTCGCCCCCGAGGACCGTCCCAAGGTCGGGAAATGGGTCAACGACGCGCGCGAGAGCATCGAGAGCAGGATGGAGGCGACCAGAAAACGTCTCGAGGCGGAGCAGCAGAACATAAGGCTGCGCCAGGAGAAGATCGACGTGACCCTTCCCGCCAGAAAGCAGAGGATGGGACACCGCCATCCCAACACGATCACCCTGGAGGAAGTGGAGCGCATCTTCATCGGGATGGGCTACGAGGTGATCGAGGGACCGGAGATCGAGTACGACGAGTACAACTTCACCAAGCTCAATATTCCCGCGAACCATCCGGCGAAGGACGAGCAGGATACGTTCTACATCACGGACAGCATCCTTCTCCGCACCCAGACCTCTCCGGTGCAGGCCCGCATCATGGAGCAGGGGAAGCTGCCGATCCGCATGATCGCCCCCGGCCGGGTGTTCCGGTCCGACGAAGTCGACGCGACCCATTCCCCGTCCTTCCATCAGATCGAGGGACTTGTGATCGACAAGGGGATCACCCTCGCCGACCTGAAGGGCACCCTGGACGTTTTCGCGAAGAAGCTGTTCGGAGAGAACACAAAGACCAAGTTCAGACCTCACCACTTCCCGTTCACGGAGCCCTCGGCCGAAGTCGACGTCTCCTGCTTCAAGTGCGGGGGCAGCGGCTGCCGCTTCTGCAAGGGCGAAGGCTGGATCGAGATCCTCGGATGCGGGATGGTTCACCCGCATGTGCTTGAGATGTGCGGACTCGACCCGGAGGAGTACGGCGGATTTGCCTTCGGCATCGGCCTGGAGCGCATCGCCCTGCTCAAGTACGAGATCGACGACATGAGACTTCTCTACGAAAACGACGTCAGATTCCTCGGACAGTTCTGACGCGGCGTCTCCGCCCCGCGGGCGCCCGCCCGGGCGGGGGAGGAAAAGCGGCAGGACTGCGGTCAATCATTTCAGTATACAGGAGCTTACAGCATGAATACTTCCATGTCATGGTTAAAACAATATGTGCCGGATCTCGACGTCTCGCCCAAGGAATTCTGCGACGCGATGACGCTCACCGGAACGAAGGCGGAGGGATTTACCGCCCTTGACAAGAATCTCGACCGGATCGTGGTCGGGCAGGTCCTGACCTGCGAGGCCCATCCGGATTCCGACCACCTGCACGTCTGCACTGTCGACGTCGGAAGCGGCGAGCCGCTCCAGATCGTCTGCGGCGCGCCCAACGTGGCGGCGGGACAGAAGGTCCCGGTGGTGCTGGTCGGCGGCCGGGTGTGCGGCACCCACGCCGGCGGCGCCCAGGACGACGGCATCGTCATCAGCAGAGGAAAGCTCCGCGGCGTGGAGTCCAGCGGAATGATCTGCTCCATCGACGAGCTCGGGAGCTCGTCCGAGTTCTATCCCGAGGCGCCCTCCGACGGAATCTACGTCTTCCCGGAGGACACGGAGATCGGGGCGGACGCCGTGGCGCTTCTGGGACTTCACGACGCGGTCGTCGAATACGAGATCACCTCGAACCGGGTGGACTGCTACAGCGTGATCGGCATCGCCCGGGAGGCCGCCGCGACCTTCGGGAAGGAGTTCCATCCCCCCGTGGTGAAGGTCTCCGGCAACGAGGAGGACGTAAACGACTACGTCTCCGTCGAGGTGAGGGACACGGAGCTCTGCCCCCGGTACACGGCGAGGGTCGTGAAGAACATCAAAATCGGCCCCTCCCCGAAATGGATGCAGAGATGCCTCGCGTCAAACGGCATCCGCCCCATCAACAATATCGTCGACATCACGAACTACGTCATGGAGGAGTACGGCCAGCCGATGCACTCCTATGACTACGATACCATCGCCGGGCACAGGATCATCGTCCGCCGGGCGGAGGACGGAGAGACATTCGTCACGCTGGACGGACAGGAGCATGAGCTGGACAGCGGCATGCTGATGATCTGCGACGCGGAGAAGCCCGTGGGCATCGCGGGCATCATGGGCGGCGAGAATTCCATGATCACGGACGACTGCAGGACCGTTCTCTTCGAGGCGGCGAATTTCGACGGCACCAATATCCGT
>CACYDL010000246.1 GCA_902773195.1 uncultured Lachnospiraceae bacterium | reverse complement strand
TACAACATCGGCGCCCAGGGCCAGTTCTATGTGGGCTGCACCTGCGCCGTGGCGGTCTCCCTGGCGCTCCAGGGAAAGGTGCCGGGGCCTCTGGGGGCCGTGGCCGCGATGCTCGCGGCGATGCTCGGCGGGGCCGCGGTGGGCTTCGTCATCGGCTTCCTCAAGGCGAAATTCAACGCCAACGAGTTCCTGGTCAGCATGATGTCCACCTACGTCATCATCTACGTCATGCAGCTTCTGCTGCGGACGGTCCTGCAGGAGTCGAAGCACGAGTACATCAAGACGGACAGGATCGACAGGGCTCTCTGGCTCCCGAAGATCCTTCCGGGAACCTCCGTGACCCTCGGCATCGTGATATCGGTCTGCACGGCCGTCGTCGTCTGGTTCCTTCTCTATAAGACGACTCTCGGCTTCCGGATCCGGGTCACGGGCCAGAACATGGACGCCGCGCGGCTTTCCGGCATCAGCCCGAAGAAAGAGTTCATGACCGCCTTCGCCATCAGCGGGGCCATCGCGGGTCTCGCGGGCTTCTGCGAGGTGAACGGGATGCAGCACATGCTGCTGACCGGGCTGGACGCCGACGTCGGCTCCTACGGAATCGGCATCGCCATCATGGCCAACGCCCATCCCATCGGCGTCATCTTCTCGTCCCTTCTGTTCGGCATCCTCCAGGTCGGCGGCACCGTGCTCTCGCATTCCACGGACGCCCCTGCCAGCATCATCGACCTCATGCTCGGAGTGGTCATGCTCTTCGTCCTGATCTCGTTCTACTTCAGGAGGAGGATCGCGCTGTCGAGACTGAAAAAACAGAAAACGGGGGAGGAGTGAGCGGTATGCAGAATCTGATCAATCTTCTGACGAGAGCATTGTTTATGAGCACGCCGCTGATCCTCGGCGCGCTGGGAGAGGTGATCGCCGAGCGCACGGGAATGATGATGTGCGCGGTGGAGGGCATCTTCCTGACCGGAGCCTGGGGCGGATTCGCCGGGGCGTATCTCACCGGCAGCATGGCGGCGGGCTTCCTGGCCGCGCTGGTCTGCGGAATGCTGGTGGCCATGCTGTACGGCTTCTGCACGATCTACCTGGGGCAGCACCAGATCGTTATGGGAACGGCCATCGCGATCCTGATGGCCGGCTTCTGCCAGTTCTTCTACAGGATCGTCTTCGGCGTCCCCACGTCGCCGCTCAAGGTCCGGACCCTGCCGGTGCTGAAGATCCCGGGCCTCTCCCGGATCCCGGTGATCGGCCAGATCATTTTCTCGCAGAATATCGTGAGCTATATCACCTACCTGATCGTCCCCGTGGTGTTCTTCTTTCTCTACAAAACCGCGGCGGGCCTCACGGTGCGCTCCTGCGGTGAGAATCCCGTGGCCGTCGAGGTCGCCGGCATCAACGTGAGAAAGGTCCGGTTTATCGCCGTTCTGGCCGCCGGCTGCTTCGGAGGCGTCGCCGGCGCGTACTACTCCCTCTGCAACGTGGGCATGTACAACTCCGAGATCATCAGCGGGCGGGGCTGGATCGCCTTCGGCATCTGCTTCCTCGGCAACTGGAATCCTGTCGGGGCCCTGCTGTTCGGCATCGTCTTCGGCATCTCCGACGCCGTCGGAAACTACGTCAAGGCGATCGGGCTGGGAGGCATCCCCAGCGAGCTTTTCAGCGCCCTTCCTTATCTGCTGGTCATCATCCTGACCGCGCTGAGGAAGCAGTTCAACGTGCCGGCGAAGCTTGGCGCCAACTATGTGAAAGAGGACTGAAAGGAGTAAGAAATGGCGGATATCAGAGAGATACTTTCCCATGTGGACCACACCTGCCTCGCGCCGACGGCGACGAGAGCCGATATCCGGAAGCTCTGCGACGACGCGATGCGCTACGGCACGGCCTCCGTCTGCATCCCCGCCTGCTACGTGGAGGACGCGAAGCGCTACGTGGGAAAGCGGATGAAGGTCTGCACCGTGATCGGCTTTCCGAACGGATACGATACCTCCGCGTCCAAGGCCTTCATGGCCGCCGACGCGGTCAAGAACGGCGCCGACGAAATCGACATGGTCATCAATCTCGGCTGGGTGAAGGACGAGAAGTACACCGACGTCGAGGCGGAGATCGCGATGGTGAAGGCCGCCTGCGGGGACAGGATCCTCAAGGTCATCATCGAGACCTGTTACCTGACGGAGAGCGAGAAGATCCGGCTCTGCGATGCGGTGACGAAGGCCGGGGCCGACTACATCAAGACCTCGACGGGATTCGGCACGGGCGGCGCGACCTTCGACGACGTGGCGCTCTTCCGGAAATATACGGGGCCGAACGTCAGGATCAAGGCCGCGGGAGGGATTTCCTCCCTGGAGGACGCGGAGAAGTTTCTGGATCTCGGCGCGGACCGGCTGGGCACCAGCCGGATCGTGAAGATCGTGAAGGAGAAGGAAAGGCAGGGAGAGTGACTCTCCCTGTCTTTTTTTGACGGATTTGCCGATAACAGTGGACGAAAATGTTACGGATGTGTTACAATTATGCGATGACGGAAGAGGAGGATTTCAAGGACCGGCATTCCGGCGCGGAAAGCCGGGATTTCGGCGCTTTCGGAAGAGAGGAAATGACATGATCGGCATCAGGAGAACAGACTGGCGGAAAAACGCGGCGGCGGGGAGAAGACTTTGTCTTCTGACCGTGCGGCTGCTGATTTTTGCTGCCGTCCTTCTGTCCGGGGCCCTGCTGTCCTGCCGGTCAGGGGAAGCGGCCGATTACTCCGTGAGCGGACGCAAGTACGTCTTCGTCGGGGATTCCTACGCCCTCCAGAGAGCCGGATGCCAGAAGCCGTGGCCGGAGCTTTTCCAGGAGAAGCTGGGAATAAAACCGAACCGGGTACTCTACGCCAGAGGCGGCGGCTACGGCATCGCGAAAAAAGGAAAACAGTTCCTCTCCCTGGTCAGACAGCTGAAGTATGACGCCGCCGTGACGGACGTCATTATCATGGGAGGCGTGGGCAACGACTGGCACAACACGCCGGCGGAGATCACGACGGCCTGCAGGTACCTCAACGCGGATATCCGGAGACGTTTTCCCAATGCGAGGATCGTCTACGGCTACTGCAACTGGCGGACCAGAAACATGGACTGCCTCAGGGCGATGGTTGCCCACATGCCCTACTACAAGAAGGCGGCCCGCGACAACGGATGGATCTATCTGGCAGGGATGGAGAAGATTCTCAGGGATCATCCGGAGTACATCCAGAGCGACGGACATCATCCGACCCAGAAGGCCCAGGACCTGATCGCGTCGAAGATGGTTTCTCTCTACAAGAAATACTGCGTGAACGGCATCAGCCTCAATTCGAAGTCCGTCATTCTCGACGCGGAGAACCGGTATTTCAAGCTCCGGGCAGCGGTCACGCCTTCCACCGCCTCCAACAAGAAGCTGAAGTGGTACTCGACGCGTCCGTCTGTCGCGTCGGTGTCGTCCCTCGGCCTGGTCAAGGCGCTTACCGCGGGAGCGGCCTACATCCATGTGTATACCGTAGACGGCGGCTTCAGGGGTTCCTGCAAGATAACCGTCAAGAACGTCAGGCCCACCGCCGAGATCAGACCTTATCCGGAGCCTTCCCAGAATCTGGGCTGAACGCCCCGCCCGGGGAGGCCGGACCGGGAGCGGCGGAGAGGAAGAGTCCGCACGTATCCCTGTCGCAGTACGGGAAACAGTTCTGCCGCGAAATATTCGAGTATTTCGCGGCAGTTTTTTCGTAATCCGGGGAAACGGTTCC
>CACYDL010000245.1 GCA_902773195.1 uncultured Lachnospiraceae bacterium | reverse complement strand
CGGCGAAGCAGACCAACTCCGCTCCGGTGCAGAAGATCACGATCATCCCGCGCACCTCGGGCGCCCTGGGCTACACGCTGCAGGTCGACGAGGGGGACAAGTACCTGATGTCGAAGGAGGAGATCCTGAACAAGATCGCCACCTTCACCGGCGGCCGCTGCGCGGAGGAGCTGATCTTCGGCTCCATCACGACCGGCGCCTCCAACGACATCGAGCAGGCGACAAAGCTCGCCCGGGCCATGGTCACCCAGTTCGGCATGGACGACGAGTTCGGCATGGTGGCGCTCTCGACCCAGTCCAATCAGTACCTGGGCGGCGACCAGTCGCTGGCCTGCGCGCCGGAGACCGCCAGGCGGGTCGACGACACGGTGGTTTCCATCGTGAAAATGCAGCACGACAAGGCCCTGCAGATCCTGAAGGACAACATCGGAAAGCTGCATGAGTTGGCCAAATACCTGTATGAGCACGAGACGATTACGGGCGAGGAGTTCATGGATATCCTGAACCGGCCCCAGGCCTTTATACCGGCGGAAGAGACGGAGTGATCCGGCGGACCGTCAGACCATCTCCCTCAGCACGGACCGGAGAAGCGGGACCGTAAAGAGGAAGGTCAGCACGTCGGCCGCCGGCTGCGCGAGCTCGACGCCCGTAAGCCCCATGATCCGCGGCAGGATCAGGATGAGCGGGATGAAGAAGATCCCGTTCCGGGCCGACGAGGCGATGGTGGCCTTCAGGCCCATGCCGGAGGACTGGAGCATCATGTGCCCCATGAAAATGGTCCCGAGGATGGGCGTCACCGCCATCTGGCAGCGGAGGGCGAAGGCGCCGATTTCGATGACCGCGGGGTCGTTCCGGAAGACCGAGATGACCTGCGGCGCGAAGATAAAGCAGAGGATGCCGCAGGCGGTCAGGAAGGCACTGGTGCATTTTACGGAGAAATAGAACCCCTCCTTCACGCGCCCCTTAAGCCCGGCGCCGTAATTATACGAGCAGACCGGCTGGAAGCCCTGGCCGAAGCCGATGACGCTGCTGCTGATGAGCATGAGGACGCGGGAGACCACGGACATGCCCGCGATCGCCGCGTCGCCGCCCCAGGTGCCGGCGGAGGAGTTGAGAAGAATGGCCGCGACGGAGGCGAGCCCCTGCCGGAAGAGGGAGGGGGCGCCTCCGTTTATGAGTTCAAAGAGATAGTGTCCGTTGATGCGGACGTGGCTTATGCCAAGCCGGATGTTCTCCCCCTTAAGGCTGCCGGCCAGCAGCACGAAGAAGCTGATGATCTGGCCCGATACGGTCGCGATGGCGGCGCCCGCGACGCCCATATGGAAGACGAAGATGAGCAGGGGGTCGAGGATCATATTGAGCGCCGCCCCCGTCAAGATGCCGATCATCGCGTACACGGCGCTGCCCTGAAAGCGGAGCTGGTTGTTGACGACGAACTGTCCCGTCATAAAGGGCGCGCCCAGAAGGATGATGCGCATATAGCGCTTCGTCTCGGCGATGGTGCCGGCGGTCGCCCCGCGCCCCAGAAAGCGCGCGAAGGGATCCAGGAAAATGAGCCCCGCCGCCATAATCGCAAGTCCCACGATGATGGAGACCGCGAAGCCGGTGGAGGCCATTTCGTCGGCCTCCTTCATTTTGCCGGCGCCCAGCATGCGGGACAGGTAGTTGCCCGACCCGTGTCCGCACAGGAAGCCGAAGGCCTGGATGATGGCCATGACGGAGAAGACGAGGCCTACCGCCGCCGTCGCCTGGGTCGAGATCCTGCCGACGAAGAAGGTGTCGGCGGTGTTGTAGATGCCCGTGACGAGCATGCTTAAGATGGTCGGCACGGCCAGTTCGAGAATCAGCTTCGGGACGGGGGTCTCCGTCATATATGCGCGCCGGCCGGCGCCTTTTTTGTCGATCTTTTTTCCGGTGCGATGGCCGGTATCATTATGGTTTCTGTCAAGCGGTTTCATCTGGTCTGTCTCCCGGTGCGGGCTGGTCTGTGAGTGTGCGGTGAGGGCGGCTGTCGGTGCAGTTCAGCCTCCGATGCGGGCCGGTCTGTGGGTGTGCGGTGAGGGTGGCTGTCGGTGCAGTTCTGCCGCCGGTGTGGTCAGACCGGTTTCCCGGCAGGATGCGCAGGCAGCTGTTCATACTGCGGGAAAATGGCGGGGCCGTCAGCGAAGGCCCAGAAGGGCCTCCGTGAGGAAGGTCTGCGGGCGGGACGGGTCCCGGTCAAAGACATCGACGGCCTCCCGGTCTGCGCTCCTGTAGGAGAAAGCGGGAAAGAGAAAGCCGTAATCCGGCTTCCCGATTTCGTAGTCCGGCAGCTGAGGGCTCACGGCGCAGATCATGAAGTCGTAGACCTCCTCCGATTCGTAGAGATATCCCTTGTCCGTGGATTTCATGGGCACGTCATAGATGCCGTGGAAGATTGAGACGGCGAAGGGACCGGCCGTTTCGTAAAAGATCCCGATCTGCTCGTAGAGAACCTCGAGCAGGAGGTCATTTTTGAGGCCGCAGGAGTGAACGCCCGTCAGGAGCTGCCACATGCTGTCCCTGCCCATCGCATCTTTTGCGAAGCGGTGTTCCTTCAGCTGCTCGTTGGTTTTCGCGAAGGGGACCGTCTTGGCCAGCTTCAGATATTTTGCCTTGTCAGAGGCGCTGAGGTTGAGAAAACTGACGTTGAAGGTCTCGTCGATCTCTCCCTCCCCCGTGAGATAGGCGCCTGCGATTCTGGTGAAGCAGGTTCGCGTCGGAGTCATTCTTCTTGTGAGCTCGAGCATATCCGAGCGGTCGATCATGCCTTTCCTCCTTTTTCCGGTCAGATTATGTCATTATAGCACATCTGTTTCGCGGGGAAAAAGTGCGGGATAAAACGGGCAATCTGACGAAAAATCTGAAATCGATTACAATCTTCTTGTGAAATGTGTACGAACCTATATATAATGGAAGCAGCGTGGCATGAGAACCCCGCATTTTGGAGAGGAGGAGATCATCCAATGAAACAATGGACACTCGAGGAACGTTACCGAGTCCTGCAGAGCCCGGATGAAATCAGGGATCTGCACGAAAGGATCAGCAAGTCGGTCTATCGGCAGACCTATCACGTGCAGCCGGTCACCGGTCTGTCCAGTGATCCGAACGGCTTCGTGCATCACGACGGTCTCTGGCATCTCTTTTATCAGTGGTGTCCCTGGGGCGCGGTGCACGGCCTCAAATACTGGTATCACGTGACGTCCGGGGATCTGATTCACTGGGAGAACGCGGGCGTCGGCCTGCGGCCCGACTCCTTCTACGACAACAAGGGCAATCACTCGGGATCCGCGATCTCCGCCGACGGAGAGCTGTATTTCTTTTACACCGGCAATCACAGGGACGAGAACTGGGTGCGGACGCCCTATACCTGCGCCGCGTATCTGGGCGCGGACGGAAAGCCCGTGAAGCTCTCCGAGCCGCTCTTCGGGCCGCGCGATGACTACAGCGAGCACCAGAGAGACCCGAAGGTGATCTGGAACGAGGAGAAGCAGTGCTATTATATCCTCATCGGCGCGCAGACCCTGGACAAAAAGGGGACGATCCTGATCTATCAGTCCGAAAAGCTGCTGGAGGGATGGACCTTCAAGGGACAGCTGCACGTCGTCGGCTATGAGGACTTCGGCGGCATGTGGGAGTGCCCGTATATCGTCAATATCAGCGGGAAGGACCTTCTGATTTTCTCCCCGCAGTACACGAAGCTGCCGGGCCGGGCGGAGAGCACCAACCACAATGTCTATTTTATCGGCAAAATGGACTACGACACACTGACCTTCACCCCCGACTCCGACTATCAGTATCTGGATTTCGGCTTTGATTTCTACGCGGCCCAGGGCGCGGCCAACGTCGGCGATCCGGATAAGGCCATCCTCATTTCCTGGATCGGCCTGCCGGACAACCACTATCCGACGGAGCCCGAGGAGTGGGAGGGCAGCATGACCCTTCCCCGCGAGCTGCGGATCCGGGACGGCCGGCTCATCCAGACCCCGATTTCGGGCATCGAGGCCCTGCGGGGCGCGGAAATCACCGGAGACGATGCCGGACGCCCCTGCGGATGCGCGGAGGAGGATCCCTGCGCGTGTGTGAAGGGGACCGCGGTGTGCGGGAAACTGCTTCCGGCCTGCGAGATGCTGGCTGCATTTTCCGGAGGGGACGCCGATCTCAACCTCTTCACGAAGGCGGACGGAAGCGGCGGCCTTGCGATTCACTACGACGCGGCGGCGCAGACCTGTACGGTCGACCGGACGGGAATGAATAAGCGCTTCAATGAACAGGTCGGCGAGCGCCTCGATATGCCGCTTGGCGAGGACCTGAAGGAGCTGCGGATTTTCGTCGACCGGAGCTCGGTGGAGATTTTCGCGAATGAGGGAACGGCGGTGTTTACGACCCACCTCTACCCGGAGGCGGAGGAGTTCGGCTTTACCGCGAGCGGCAATATTTCCGTGAGGCTTTGGGAAATGCAGCCGTCCGTCACCGACAGTTTTGTGATCTGACAGGGAAACGGTACCCGGTACCGGAACGGAGAGAATAAATGAAAAAAGTATTTGCAAGTGATTTCGACGGGACGCTGTATTTTTACAAGGCGGAGGACAGCCGGAAGCTGCCGCCGGAGAACGTCGCCAAAATCAGGGAATATCAGGAGGCGGGGCACCTGTTCGGCCTCTGCACCGGGAGGCAGGTCGGCGGCCTCACGCCCTTTATCACCGGATTTTTCGAGCCGGATTTCTGCATCACGAGCAGCGGCGCGAACATTGTGGACCGGAACTATCAGCCGATTCTGAAGCGGGGCGTCGACCGCGGCGTCGCCGATCAGCTCGTCCGTGAGTACAATCCGAAGGGCTACCGCATGACGCTCGACGTGGAGGGCGACATCTGCGTCTTTCAGAAGATGGACTACCCCGGGAAGTATTACATCATCACGGGAGTGGACGATGCGCCGGAGGGGCTGATCCACCAGGTCAGCATTCACACCGAAAGTCTCGAGGACGCGGCGCTTCAGGTGAAGCGGATCAACGAGCGGTACGGGGACTATATTGAGGCCTTCCAGAATGTCGTCGAGATCGACATCGCGCCGAAGGGCTGCTCGAAGGGCAGGGGCGTCGAGGCCCTGAAGGCCTATATGCGGGAGACCTGGGGCGAGGTGAAGCTGTACGGAATCGGCGACTCGATGAACGACCTGCCGCTTCTTGAGGCCTCGGACGTCTCCTACACCTTCCCCTACGCGCCTGAGATTGTACAGCAGAAGGCGACGAAGGTGGTGCCGACCATCGTCGACGCGCTGGAGGACTCCATGGCGGAGTGAGTCAGCGGGGACGGTTCTTTTTGACTCGTTGCGTCTGAGACGCAATGAGTCAAAAAGAACCGTCCCCATTGACTCATCCCGCCCCGGGCTAATATACTGGTTTACTATGAGTACATCAGTAAAATCAGAAAAGACGTATACCGTCCGCGGCCTGCTGCGGCGGTTCTATCCCTATTATAAGCCGTATCTCGGCGTGCTCGGCACGGACCTCTTCTGCGCGGGCCTCACGACGGTCTGCGACATTGTGCTGCCGCTCATGGTGCGGCATCTCACGAACACCGGGGTGAATCATCCGGAGCTGCTGAGCATGGGGCTTGTCGCGCGGCTGGCGCTGTTCTACGTGCTGCTTCGGATCGTGGACGCGGCGGCCAATTACTACATGGCAAATGTCGGCCACGTGATGGGGGCCAGGATCGAGACCGACATGCGCCGCGACGCCTACGCCCACCTCATGCGGCTGTCCGACCGCTATTACAACAACACGAAGGTCGGGCAGATCATGGGCAGGATCACCAATGACCTGTTCGATGTGACGGAGTTCTCCCACCACTGCCCGGAGGAGTTTTTTATAGCGGGGGTGAAGGGGCTCATTTCCTTTATCATCCTGGCCGGGATCAATCTCCGCCTCACGCTTATGATCTTTGTGATCATTCCCGTGATGCTGGCCGTGTGCGTGAAGATCAATCACTGGCAGAGGGAGGCCTTCCGCAGGCAGAGGGTGCAGATCGGCGAGCTGAATGCCCGGATCGAGGACAGCCTGCTGGGGCAGAAGGTCGTGAAAGCATTTGCCAACGAGGGGCTGGAGGAGAAGAAATTCGAGACCGGGAACCGGAAGTTCCTCGGAATAAAGAAGGATACCTATTTCTACATGGGCGTCTTCAAGGTCGTGACGCTTCTCTTTGAGGGGCTCATGTATCTGGCCGTGATTCTGGGCGGGGGAATGTTTCTCCTGGACGGGTCCCTGCAGCCGGGGGATCTGGCCGTCTATGTTCTCTACGTGAACACACTGATCGCCACCATCCGGCGGATCGTGGAATTTACGGAGCAGTTCCAGAGGGGCATAACGGGGATCGAGCGGTTCCTCGGGATCATGGACGCGGATATCGAGATCTTTGACGGCAAGAACGCCATTGAAATGGCGCGTCCGCGGGGAGAGATCGAATTTGAAAATGTCAGCTTCGAGTACGCCGACGACCACACGGAGGTGCTGCACAACCTGAATCTGCGGATCGGGGCGGGAGAGAAGGTCGCCCTCGTCGGTCCCTCCGG
>CACYDL010000244.1 GCA_902773195.1 uncultured Lachnospiraceae bacterium | reverse complement strand
GGACGGATGGCGCGCGGAGCGCATAGAGATACCCCATGAGCAGAAGGGAACGAAGCTGTCCCGCACGGATATGAAATCGGTGATCGAAACGGTGACGGCCGGGACGCGGAAGGGAAAGTCCGTGGAGGAGATCGCCCTGAAGCACAGGCTGGATCGTGATCTCGTGGAACAGATCGTCCGGCTGTACGTGACGCATCCGGGCGTGGACGCGGACGGGATCATGACGAAGATGGGGTTGTAGTCCGCAGAAACGGAGTCATGGCGAAGACAGGGCTGTAGTCCGCGGAAACGGGACCATGGCGAAGACAGGAACACAGTCGAGACAGCCGGGAGCATGCCAATGACGGACGACAGTCCGAAGAAGAGGAGGAAAACGCCATGCAAAAAGAACCTGAAAGGACGGCGAGGGACGATGCCGCCACCATTCCCGAAGCGGGACCGGTCATTCTGGAGAAGCTTGCCGGCCGCTTCTCCGTCTGCAAGGTGGCCGATTATTCCGGGACAGACCTGACCCGGCCGTTCTGCTTTGCGGGAGCGACGGACGAGGAGAATTCCCTGGTCTGCCCGGAAGCTCTGGTGCCGGACAATACGACAGACCGGGACGACGGCTGGAGAGGCTTCCGCATCATCGGGCCGCTGGATTTTTCGCTGATCGGGATCCTGGCCGGGATCTCGGGGGTACTGGCCGAAAACCGTGTCGGCCTCTTTGCCGTCTCGACTTTCAACACCGACTACATTTTCACGAAGGAAGAGAATTATGACAGGGCGCTGGCGGCCCTGAAGAACGCCGGCTATACGGTAAAAGACGGGAAATAAGGCACCGCGCGGCAGGAAAACGCCGGCCGGTCTGTCCCATTTCCGAGACGAAAGCAGGAAACGCAGGCCGGCCTGTCATATTTCCGAAACGAAAGGAGAGAAGGCATGCTTGGGAAAACAAAACAGAGCCCGACGGAACCGGGGTTCGCGCTGGAGGATCTGATCCTGCAGGAAGAGAAGTACGTGTTTGATCATTTCACCCAGAGCGACGCCGGGAGGCTGGGCCGGATCATGTTCGAGGTGTGCGACGAGTTTCAGATGGATTTCGCGTTTGAGATCTATCTGAACGGAATGATTGTCTTCAAGTATCTCCCGGAGGGCTCCGGGAAGCTGAATGACGTCTGGATGGACAAAAAGATCGCCACCGTGATGCTGACCGGGTGGAGCACGATGAGAGTCTGGGCCATGCAGGAGTCCATCGGGCGAAAGAGAACCGTCAGCCTGCTTCCCGAGGAAAACTATGTGATGTGCGGAGGCGGCTTCCCCATCCGGGTGCGGGGCGCGGGCGTGACAGGCGCGCTGGTCTGCTCCGGGCCGGGCGACCAGAACGACCACGAATTCTGCATAGAAGCCCTGGAGAGATATTTCAGAGAAGGGCGGAAATGACGAAAGGACGGAGGAGAGGAGGCGATTTCCGGCATGGCTCTGTACGTCATAGGTGATCTTCACCTGCATTTCCAATCGGAGCTGAAGGCGCCGGGACAGCTGCGGAACCGGGTATGGAAGAACCATGAGGAGAAGTTCCGGAAGAACTGCGGCAGGCTGGTGACGGCGGAAGACACACTGGTGCTGGCCGGCGACCACAGCTGGGGCAGGAATCTCTCCGAGTGTGAACAGGATCTCCAGTATATCTGCGATCTGCCCGGGCGGAAGATCCTGACCCGCGGCAACCACGACATGTTCTGGGACGCGAAGAAGACGAGGCAGCTGAACGAGAGGTATCAGCCCCGGCTCACCTTTCTGCAGGACAGCTATGAAAGCTATCGGGATTACGCGCTGGTGGGAACCAAGGGCTATACCTTTGAGGGACCCTTCCTGGTCGACCGCCTGGGAAGGGTCGTGGACTGGGACGAGGCGGCGGAGGCCCACGCGAAGAAGCTCGTGGCGCGGGAACTGGCGCGCCTCAGAACCTCCTTTGAGCTGGCCCGGGCGGACGGCTACCGGAAGTTTATCATGTTTCTGCACTATCCTCCGACGAATATCCTGGAGGAGCGCAGCGGATTCACCGATATGGCCGAGGAATACGGCGCGGAGCAGGTAGTCTACGCCCACTGCCACGGAGAAAGCCGGTTCCATGACAGCATTCAGGGGGAATTTCGCGGGAGACAGTATCATCTGGCTTCCGGAGACTACCTGCGCTGGAAGCCTCTGAAATTACTGGACTGAATTTTTTTGCGTCAGCCCGGTCTTTGTCATCAGGTACACCTTGCCGCACACTTCTTCGATGTATTTCCGGTCGTGCGAGATGCTGATCACGGCCCCGGGAAACGCCGACAGGATCTGCCGGATCTCCGGCGCGGACAGCGGCGAGAAATTTCTGGTCGGTTCGTCCAGTATCAGCACGTCCGCTTCGGTAAGGCTCATCTTCAGCAGAAGAAGCTTGGCCTTCTGTCCCCCGGACAATTCTCTGACGGGGTGAAACATCTCATCCCGGGTATATTTCATGGACCCGAGATACGTTCTTGCCATGGTCAGGTCATCCTTGCGGCCGGAAGGAGCCAGGTAATCGGCCGGGCACACGTCCGGCGGAAGAAGCTCCTCATAATTCTGCGGCATATAGCACGCCCTGACGTCGCCGCGGGAGCAGAGCTCGTCGGCGATGATCCGGATCAGGGTCGTTTTTCCGACGCCGTTTGCCCCGATGACGCAGATTTTTTCCGGACCTCTGACGTGGAGCCTGAGATCCCGGGCCAGCACCTCGCCGGAGGGCGAGCGCAGCTCCGGAAGGGCGAGATCCAGCACCACCTTGCCGGCGGGCATCGGCCGCTGTCTTTCGAAGCGGATGGTGATGGCCGTCTCCGTCTCGGGGATCTCCGTCATCTCATCGTGCTCGCGCGCGTAGCGCTTTTCCATTGATTTTACGGTCTTCATCTTCTTTTTCAGAAGTCTTCCTCCGTGAGGATCCTGACGGCTGACGGCGTTCTGGTCACGCTCCACGGACTGCTGGATTTTCCGGAAACGTTCCATGGCCTTTCTCTCCTCGCGGCGCTCAGAGAGCGCTTCCTGCTCCTGCTTCGCGAGGCTCCGCTTCCGGGCTTCCGAAAATTCCCGGAAGGGCATGTCCGCCACCGTGACGCGGGGCCTGGTTTTCCGCCGGAGCTGCTCGATCAGGATCACCCGGTTCGCCGTCCGCTCGATCAGGGTTTCGTCATGGGAAATGAACAGGACGCTGCCCGGAAAGCTCTGTATCATGTTCTCCATCCATTCCAGCGTCTCGATGTCGATGTCGTTTGACGGCTCGTCCAGCAGAAGAATGTCGGGCTTTGCCAGGAGGATCCCCGCCATCTGTACCTTGACCCTCTCCCCGCCGGACAGAGTGCCCATTTCCTGATCGGAATAGAGAAGAGCTTCGTCAAAATGCAGTCCGGAAGAGATCCGGGCCAGATCGGAGGGATCCGACGCAAAGGCTGCGGAAAGCCCCGTGAAATATTCGTATACCGTCTTTTTCCGGTCCGCGGGAGACAGCTCCTGGGGCAGATAGGCCAGCACCTCGCCCTGCAGGGTCCGTGTTCCCTCCGCGTCCACATAGCCGGAGACAGAGGCGGGGTCATGGATCCACTTCAGCAGGGTGGATTTACCGTTTCCCTCTTCCCCGATCAGGACGGCCTTATCTCCCCGGTTCAGCACAAAATTGAAATTATCCAGAATGACGCGCAGATCCTTTCGGTGCGTCATGGTCAGATGATGAATCTGGAGCATAAAAAAACACCTCACTTCACAGGCGCGGATGAAAAGATCGTCTGAAGGAAGCGGGTGCAGGTCTTGCAGTCCGGAAGACTCACGCATGAGGGCAGACGGCTGCCGCCGTCAATGGACACGTGAACCGGAATGGAATGCATAAAAATAATCCGCCTGAAAAATGAACAGACAATCTCATTTCAGTCCACGCAAACATTTCCGAGGGGCAGAGTAATCCTGTCCCGGTGGTCAGATCGTTCGCATTTCCCGAAGAGCTTATCTGTTAATCATTCTTTCACCGTCACATCCGCCGGATGTGCCTTTCGCGGAATATCATGCCTACTATACCATGCCGTACAGGGGAAAGCAACCGCGCTTTCTGTTTTGCGGGCCGCGCCTGCAGACCGCGGGCTGTGTTCAGAAATGTACCGGACAGAAAGGCCGGTGCCTTTGCGCGATTTATCCGCTCCGATGCCTGAAAAGGATGGTTGTTATAACCTGTACACGTTATAATATGGGCGAAAGAAGGAAGCGCGTCATGAACGATCAATTTACGGATCTTCTTGAAAAGCCAGGCGAACGCATCAAAACAGGAGAACGGGGGACAGAAAATGAACCGTCAGACGGTCTTTGATTATATCCGGAAGAAATACAAGGCGGAGCCGGAATATCCCTGG
>CACYDL010000243.1 GCA_902773195.1 uncultured Lachnospiraceae bacterium | reverse complement strand
TCCTTTTGCTTTCGGCTCGCTCTTTCTATTGTCTCTTTCTGCTTTCTCTTTCGGACTTCGCGTCACCGGGGGGAGCGGAACGCCTGTCCGCGGCCCCGTCACGGATCCTGCCCTTACTGATCCTGCCCCTGCCTGCCGTGATATTCCAGGCACAGCATGGTCATGTCGTCGAACTGTTCCGCGCCGTTCACAAAGATCTCCACGGCCCTGCGCACATGGTTCAGAATCTCCTCGGGAGAAGCCCCCGGGTCCTGATTGAGCGCTTCGACCATCTTCCCGGTGCCGAACATCCGGTTCTCCTCGTCGGAGGCCTCCGGTATGCCGTCCGTGTAGACGAACAGCTTGTCGCCCGGCTTCAGGTCTATCTCATATTCCGTATATTTCACGCCCCGGATCCCGCCGATGACCATCCCGTGCTTGTCCTTCAGCAGCGAGAAGGCTCCGTCCTTCATGACGGCGGGATACTCATGGCCCGCGTTGGCGGCCCTGATCTTTCCCGTGCTGATCTCGAGAATGCCGAACCACACCGTGACGAACATGTCCACCTGGTTGTTGACGCACAGGGACTCATTGGTGCTCTCGAGAATCTCCGGGACGCTCTTTCCGATCCGCGCGAGGTTCTCCAGGATGACCTTCGATTCCGTCATGAACAGTGCGGCCGGCACGCCCTTTCCGCTGACGTCCGCGATGATAAGGCACAGGTGATCGTCGTCGATCAGGAAGAAATCGTAGAAATCTCCTCCGACCTCCCGGGCGGGATCCATCGTGGCGTAGAGATCAAATTCCTTCCGGTCCGGGAAGGGAGGAAAGACGCTGGGCAGCATGCTGTTCTGGATGCGGCTTCCCATCTGGAGCTCGGTGCTGACGCGCTCCTTTTCCCTGGTGATCTCCGTGAGATCCGCGATGTACTGTCTCGTCTTCTCCGACAGGTCGCTGAACGACTCCGCCAGAACCTCGATCTCGTCGTCGGTCCTGTAGGAATCCTTCATCTCAAAGGGTTCCCCCGTCTGCTTTCTCTGCTGGATATTTTCGGTCATCTCCACGATCGGCATGATGACCTTCTGGGATCCCTCAAGAACCGCCTGGGATCCGATGATGGATATCATCACGATGACGATCACACAGATCAGCAGAATCTGCGCCGTGCCGTCGTTGACTTTTTTCTGAATCCGGGCGTTGATCTCGTCATAGTCCGCCAGCAGGGCCTTCTCCGGAATCTCCGTGACCTCCCGGTCGACCACGGCGATCATCGCCCAGCCGATCGACGGCATCGGAGAGCCGACCATGTAGCAGTCTCTGTCGTCGATAACGAACTCCGTCAGATCCGTCTCTTCCGCCAGCGTTCTTTCCACGAACTGGTTCAGTTCTTCGACATCGGTGTTCAGCAGATAGAACTCGGTGTCCCCTTCCGGGACGAAATTGAGTTCCGGGTTTCCCGAACAGAAAATGACACGTCCTTCTTCATCGACGACCAGCAGCGCCGCCTCGTCGTCGCCGAACGAGCTGATATTGCTCAGGCTGTCCTGCACGAAATCCACGCCCGCGACGCCGATGATCTCGCCGTTCACCTTCACCGGGACCGAGCATGTAATTCCCTGCTCCCCGGTGAACGCGTCTTCGACGATGCCGGTAAAATAGAATCCTCCCTCCTCGATGGCTCCCCTGTACCAGGGCCTGTCCCGCACGGGAAACGGAATCAGCTCCCCGTTCTCGTCGTATTTCATGGAAGGAGTCCTGTCGACGCCGTAATGGGTGCCGTCCTCGAAGCCGAAGTAGCAGGCGTTGATCTTGTCGGAGTTGGTGACCATCGCGATCATCGACTCCTTCAGGTTCGCGATGACGCCGAGATATTCGGAGTTCTCGTAGTCGACGCCCTCCTCGAAGAGAACCATGGCCGACCACTCGCCGTCCTTTTCCGGATCCGGCAGACTGTACTCCGCCGGCGTGACCTTCCGGTTGCTCTCGAAGAGGTTCTGGGCCATGTTCCGGAGAATGGAGGCATAGTGCCTGAGATCGGTAAAATCACCGTCCGCGATATCCGCCTGGAGATACGTCGTGCGCACCAGCGAATCGGTCATCAGCATGGACATGGTCTCCTCCGAGACCCTTTCGACCGACTCGTGCTGTTCCTGCTCCGCCTCTCCGCCCACGCGTTTGTACATCCAGTTCTGGGCGCCGATCAGGCCGAAAAAGATAATAAACGTCACGAAAAGAACCCTCAGCACAAGTCTGAGCATCTTATTCTGCAGGCTGCCGGTTTTTTTCTCCGGTTTCTTTTTCAAACCTGTTTCTCCCCTTCCGCCTTTTCTCGCCGGGCAGTCCCTCCGCTGTTCGTCCGCGTCCGGTATTTTTCGTCAATACAGCTGCCGCACCATCCGCTGCGGCAGCCCTGTATCACTGCGTCACTGTCTTTTCTGTCTTCACTGCTGTCCCAGCTTGGCGGCAATTTCATCGAGAAGGGCGCCGATCGGCTCCGCCGCCCCGTCTTCGCTGTCCATCAGGGTCTTCACGCTGTCCAGGAGGGCTTTCACCTCCGGGCGGTTCCCGCCGAGCTGGGCGGCCGCGTTCTCGATCAGGGACGCGATGGCGCCGCGGTTGCTCTCGTAGTCCGCGTCGAGAAGCGTCCTGGCGCTGGAGATAAGGGCGCTGACCGCGCTCATATCCGGCTCAGAGACCTCCTCCGACGCCTCCGCGACGCTCTCGGCGCCGTCCGCGGCCGCTTCCTCAGCGGGCGCCGCGCCGGAGCCGGTGTCATAGGAGACGGAGAAGACGGCGGACTCGTCATAATTCACGTCCGCCAGGATCAGGAGTCCGTCGCCGGAGACCGAGATCGACGTGTACTCCGCGGGAAGAACCTCCTCGCCGTGCCAGTCGATGACGCCGTACCGGTCATCCTCGCCGGTGAATCGGTAGATCAGTCCGTTGGTGTAGTTCAGCGAGTCGACGTCGCTGTGGGTCCCGTCGAGCACCGTGTCCTTGCCGTCCGCCGCGAGGATGTGGATGTTGCCCTCGAGATCCTTAAGAAGGGCCGAGGCGCCGTTGACCTCCAGAAGATCCTTGGAATACTTCGGCTCCATGGTGACGTTTCCTTCAAGATCCGTGAAGCCGACCTTTTCGTCCTTCACCACGGCGGCGTAGCCGGCGGCCGTCAGCGCGTTTCCTTCGCCGGTGACCGGGCCGCTGTAGTTGTTGATGATGTCGTCATATTCCGTGGGAACAAGGACGTTGCCGGAAAGATCGATCAGACCTTTCTTTCCGTCTCTTTCCACCTTGGCCACGCCGCCCCGGATGTAGTCGATGTAGCCGTAGGCGGGTTCGACGACGACGTTGCCCTCGGCGTCCTGGATGCCGTACAGATCGTTTCCGCGGAAAGAAGTATAGGGCTCCGTCTGAATGTCCCCGTCGTCATAGACGGTGTTGAGGTTCTCGGCCGCGACGCCGAAGGAACCGTCGTACATGGTCACCGTGCCGTCGGTGCGGTTCTGGATCTTGATATAGTCTCCCGACACGCTGCTGTCCTGGTAGTTATCCCTCGTGAAGGACTGGGATCCCGTCACCTGTCCGTCCGCGAGATGATATACGTCGACGGTATCAATAAGATAATAGCTCTCGCCGATCCAGGATTCATAGTCATAGTTGTTGGCGTCCGCCTCGCTCAGCTTTACACCGAGGATCCAGTTTTCATTGAGGATCTTGATGTCGCCGTAGGTGAAATCGATCAGGGATTCGCCGTCGAGATTCACCGCGCCCATGGTGTTGACGCCGTCCTCGGTGCTCCGGACCGCGACGTAGCCGCTGCGGTAATCAAAGGAGGATCCGAAGAGCGTGTCGGTCAGCACCGTCCCGTCCGAGGAAGCCATGCGGTAGAACCCGGTCTCGGGATCCCTGACTCTCAGCAGGTTTGTGTCGCTGATCCATCTCGCGTCGGCGACCGTACCGGTCTGCGTGACGGTCGTGTCAGCCGCCGCGCCGGCTGTCATTGCCAGTGAAATCACTGCAGCAGTGAGGAATAATCCCTTTTTCATCGTATTAATTACCTCCCGTTTTCAATGAAGTCTGTTGAGTATCCGGCCGTCTGGGCCTCCCTCCGCGGCGCCGTCCCTTCCCTGAAACGGCCGGGGCGCGATCCGCGGTGAAATATACTGTATTATACCATATTTATAATAAGATGTCTCAATGCGATCAGAATCCCCGGCAGGCCAAAAAACCGGCCCCCGGCATGTCTGCCGGCGGCCGGTTTCTGATTCTCCGGTAACGCGGATATGGCGGATATTCTGATTCCGTCCCCCTGCATGCTCACGTAACGCGGCGTGATCCGCAGGCACTTTCCGAAGGCCGCGTCAGCCTTCGATGGCGATCGTCTTCTTCTCCTCGACCGCTCTCTGAGTCTTCTTCGGGACGAAGAGCTTCAGCACGCCGTCCTCGAACTTCGCCCTGACGTCGTCTTCCTTCACGTGCTCGCCGACGTAGAAGCTCCGCTGCATACTGCCGCTGTAGCGCTCCTGGCGGATCACTCTGCCCGTCTTCTGATCCTTGTCGTCCTGATTCAGATTTTTGGACGCGCTGATCGTGAGGCATCCGTTCTCGAGACGGAGCTGAAGGTCTTCCTTTTTGAAGCCCGGAAGATCGATGTCGATCTCATACTGATCGTCGTGCTCCCTGACGTCCGTCTTCATCAGCCTCTCCGGGTGTCTCCCGTAGAGCTTCCTGTCCGTCTGGTGATTCATGCGGTCAAACATCTGGTCAAAGCCGTCAAACCAGTCATCCATCAGATTTTCTCCAAAAATACTCGGTGTGTACAACATACTTCCTGCCTCCTTTCGGAATAAAGATTCCGCATGTGATTTGCTGTTTCCGGATGCGACATATGTAACCCTCCTGCTTACCTGTTCGGGAACATACTTCCGCTCCTTTTATCTTCGGTTCAGGATGTTGTTCTGAACTGTCGGTCTGTGCCGTCTGCCGGAGGGCTTTCCCGGGGCGATCCCTTTTCATTCGCCGCGCCCTCTTTTTCCTTCCGGCAAGTATGTTATAGCACCCTTGTTAGCACTCGTCAAGCGAGAGTGCTAACATTTTTATGAACTTTTCGTTTCTTCACGGCGGATGCGGGGCTTCGCGCACGGGCTTTTGCCCGTTCCGCAAATTTGGGTGACGCATCCGGTAAAAACTCTGTATAATAGGGTATAGCGGACCGGACGGTCCGCGGAATGAATCCGAGCACACATTAACGAGATTCAACGGAGGTGTAACAATGAGAAAGTTCAAAGGCAGCATCAGGAAGCTGATCGGCGCGGCGGTCGCCGCCGGAATGGTCATCACCGCGGCAGCGCCTGTGCCCGTCATGGCGGATAATGAGAGGGTCGTAACGATCGGCGCGGATCTGAGCGAGGAGCGCGTCAACGCCATTCTGAAGTACTTCGGCATCCAGGGAAAGGACGTCCGGACGATCTACGTCACGAACCAGGATGAGTACGATCTTCTCAGCTCCTATATTTCCCCGGCCGAGATCGGGACCCACGCGCTCAGCTGCGCCTATATCCAGCCGACTTCCAAGGGCGGCATCCACGTGAAGACCGCCAATCTGACGTTTGTCACGTCCAATATGATCGCGTCCGCGCTCTCCACTTCGGGCGTGAAGAACTGCAACGTCATCGCGGCGTGCCCGATTCCGGTCTCCGGAACCGGCGCCCTGACAGGCGTCCTCAAGGCCTACGAGTCCTCCATGGGCGCGGCGCTGACCGACAGCAGGAAGCAGGCGGCCGCGCAGGAGATCGTGACGACCGGCCAGCTCGCCGACACCATCGGCCAGGCGGAGGCAACCAAGATCGTCAATGACATCAAGATCAAGATCATTGAAAACGAAGTATCCGCCGACGACGAGGACATGATCCACCAGATCGTGGAGGAGGTCGTCGCGGACGTCCTGGCGAACACGGTCGTCGGGGAGGAGCTCGAGTCCGGCACCTTCTCGGACGATGAGATGGTCAGCCTCGACGCTCTCGCGGAAGTCATCGCGGAGCAGGAATACGACTACGAAGACGTCAGAGATACTCTTGAGCTGGTGGACCAGAACGTACAGGCCCAGCTCGGAACGCTCGAGGACGACATGGAGACCTACGAGGATGAGGAAGAAACCGTGGAGGCCGACAGCGTGACGGCGGAGGCCGAGGCTGAGGTGGAGCTCGCGGGCGACAACATCCTGATGGGCACGGACGACACCGCTCTCGGCACGGACGTCGTCATTGACGCCACCGACGAGGAGGCGCTGGCGGACGTCATCACCGAAGACGGAGAAGAATTTGCCTTCGGAGAAGAGACGGGCAGCGAGGATCCGTTTGAGATCGTGACGGAAAATACCGATGAGTTCGACGAGGACGGCCAGGCGGCCGGCGGCGGAGAATTCACCGAAGACGGAACCGATGAGTTCGACGGGGGAACCGAAGACGAGTTTACCGGTGAGGTCGGCGATGAGACCGCCGGAGCGGACGACGCGGGCGTCGACGAAACCGGCGCTGCGGACGAGACGGGCGTCGATGAGTTCGGTGAGGTCATCGACGAGAACGGCGCCGGCGGCGAGGCCGGATTCGATGAGTTCGGTGAGGTCATCGACGAGAACGGCACCGGCGATGAGGCCGGATTCGATGAGTTCGGTGAGGTCATCGACGAGAACGGCACCGGCGATGAGGCCGGCGACGCCGTCGACGAGAACGGCGCCGTGGAATTCGGCGAGGAGCTCGCCGGAGCGGACGACGGATTCGAAGAAGCCGCCGACGAGACGGGCGCCGACGAATTCGGCGAGGATGCCGCGGAAGGCGATGCGGCGGCCGAGGAAGAAGGAGCCGGGGAAGAAGCGGCGGCAGCCGTCGAGGCGACCTTCGCTCCGCAGGGAGACACGCCGTCCTTCGGTGCTTTCTCCATGAAGCTCTACGTAAACGGCGACTATGTCCCCGCGTCCGGCACGCTCTCCGTCAAGGGCAGCGACGGCTCAGAGGCGGCCTCCATCGACCTGTCGTCCTCCTCTGCCTGGGCAGCAAGAAGCGCGGGCGACGCCGGCGTGACGGTTCCCGGCTGGGACAGCGCCAACGAGATTCAGATCTTCACAAACGGCTTCGGCCTCTGGGATGACCTGTTCACGGTATCCGGCGACATCACGTTCGCGTCGAAGGAAGACGGAACCGAGACCGCTCCCGTGCATGTGGAATCCGACTTCTACTACGACGTGACCGGACTTAAGGTCGTCGGGGACGGCGGATTCAAGGCGGGCACCACCGCTTCCGTGAGCGTGACGCTTCCGGAGGGAGCGGTCAGCGCCGAAGTCTACGCCGACGAGAGCGGCGCCGTCCGGATCGAGGACGGCTACGCGGACGGCGAGACCCCCGTCCAGGTCAGCCTTGAAAACAAGGGCGCTGCCAGGATCACGGCGGAATACCTCGACGAGAACGGCGAGTTCGTCGACGAGGACACCCTCACGATCACGGTCTTCTGAGAATGGAAGTAATACCGCAATGGATATAAAAATGCCGCGGCCGGTAAACCGGCCGCGGCATTTTCTTGTCTCTTGTCTCTTCCCGCGGGTTACAGGGCAAAAAGCGTTGGTCTCCCATTCCATCCTTCCCGCGCGGCGGGGCGGTCACTCGATGGCCTGCACGAGCTCCATCACCGCGTCCCGGATCCTGCCGTTCACCTCGAGGGCCGCTTCCCTGCTCTCTGCCTTCGAGTAAAAATAGAACTTGATCTTCGGCTCCGTGCCGGAGGGGCGTACCGCAAACCAGCTCCCGTTTTCAAGATAGAAAATCAGGACGTTGGAGGCCGGCACGTCCTCATAGCCGTGCTCGTAGTCGACGACCTTCACCACGGGAATCCCCGCGATTTCCGCGGGGCTGTCCGCCCGCACGGCGGCCATCATGCGGCCGATCCGCTGCGAACCGGCGATGCCCTGCAGTACCAGGCTGGGCTCGTCCTCCGCGAAATAGCCGTACTTCCCGTAGATCTCCTGCAGCACGTTCCACAGGGTCTTCCCCTGCTTCCTGTAATAGGCGGCCGCCTCGGCCACCAGCATTCCGGCGCTGATGCCGTCCTTGTCCCGGATGTCCTCGCAGGCGGCGTAGCCGACGGACTGCTCGTATCCGAAGAGGTAGACCAGGCCGTTCTCATGAAGGAACGGGATCCTTCCGCTGATGTTCTTGAAGCCGGTGAGCGCCTCGAACATCCTGACCCCGTAGGCCTCCGCGATGATCGTCCCCAGGGAGCTGGTCACGATGGATTTGACCATGGCGCCGTTCTCGGGGAGCGTGCCGGCCGCGCGCCGCCCCTCCAGGATATAGTTGACCAGGATATAGCCGGTCTGGTTGCCGTTCAGCGGAATGTAAGTTCCGTCCTCTCCCAGGATCTCGATCGCGAACCGGTCGCTGTCGGGGTCCGTCGCCATCAGGAGCTCGGCGCCGACCTTCCTGCCCAGCTCCTCGCTCATGGCGAAGGCCGCCGGGCTCTCGGGATTCGGATATCCCACCGTCGTGAAATCAGGATCCGGGTCCTTCTGCTCCTCCACGATGTGCCAGTTTGTGAAGCCGCGCTCCTCCAGCATTTTCCGGAAGGGGATGGAACCAGCTCCGTTGAGGGGCGTGTAGACCAGCGGCAGGGACAGGTCCAGCTCGTCTCCGCTGTGAATCGCCAGCGCCTCGATCCGGTCGAGATAGGCGCGGTCCTCCGCCTCTCCCAGCATGGTGATCATGCCGCCTGCCAGACCCGCCTCGTAGCTTCCCCAGCGGATCCGGTTCTCCGGGCCCTCCGCGCCGGCGCCGCTTCCCGGGCCGTTGTCCGCCGTCCCGGCGTTCCCGCCGGCGGGTTCCTTCTCCGTCCCCGCTTCGGCGTATACCCAGGCGGGAATGGGGACCGCGAAGGGATCCACCGCGCAGATCTTCGCGTACATCCCGTCCGCCACGTCGCTGGCGACCTGACAGCCGTCGTCCCAGTAGGCCTTGTAGCCGTTGTATTCCTTCGGGTTGTGCGAGGCCGTGATGTTGATGCCCGAGACGGTGTGAAGCGTCCGGATGAGATAGGCCAGCTCCGGCGTCGGACGGAGATCGGGAAATACATAGCTCCGGACGCCGTTGGCCGCGAGTATGCCCGCGGCGAGCCGGCTGAATTCCTTTGAGAAGTGCCGCGGGTCATGGGCGATGATGACGCCCCGCTCCATGGCCTCGGGGCCGCTCTCCCGGATGTAGTCCGCGATCCCCTGCGTCGCCCTGGCCACCGTGACAAAGTTCATGCGGTTCGTGCCCGCGCCGAGCTTGCCGCGCAATCCCGCGGTCCCGAAGACCATATCCTGATAAAAACGGTCCTCTATCTCGGCCTCGTCATCTTTGATCGCGAGAAGCTCGCTCCGGAGCGGGTCCGCCTCGTCGAGCTTCCTCAGCCATTTCTCATATTCCTCACGTGCCCTCATATCTTACGCCTCCTCCAGCTTCTCCGCAGCCTCCTTCAGGTATTCGATGATCGGAAGATGCTGCGGACACACTCCCTCACACTGGCCGCACGCGATGCAGTCCGAGGCCTTCCCGGAATCCGCCGTCAGCCCTCCGTAGTACATCAGAGGTCTTCTGTCCGCAGGATACAGTCTCTTTGTGTTCAGCGCGCGGAAAACGTCGGGGATCCTGATCCCCATGGGACATCCCGGGGTGCAGTAGCGGCAGGAGGTGCACTGGATCTGCTCCGCCTCCGCGACGGCGGCGGTGATCTTCCGGATGATTTCCTTTTCTCCGTCGGAGAGCGGCTCGAAATGCGTGATGGTCCGGAGGTTGTCCTCCATCTGCTCCTCTGTGGACATTCCCGAGAGAATCGTCATGACGCCGTCCAGCGAGGCGACGAAACGGATCGCCCAGGACGCCGCGGAGGCATCCGGCCTCGCCGCCTTCATCATCTCCTCGATCCCCGGCTGTTCAAAGGAAGCGAGGGTGCCTCCCTTCACCGGCTCCATGATGATCATGGGAATCTTTCTTGCCAGCAGAATGTCGTACAGGCGGCCGGACTGGACCAACGGGTTGTTCCAGTCGAGATAATTGAGCTGGATCTGGACAAATTCAATCTCGGGATGGGCGTCCAGGATCTCCTCGAGAAGCTCCGGCGTCCCGTGGAAGGAAAATCCGAAATGACGGATCTTACCCTCCGCCTTCTTCTGCAGGCAGAAGTTGAAGCAGTCGTATTTCACATAGGTGTCATAGTTGCTGCCGTCCTCGACGGAATGCAGCAGATAGAAATCGAAATAGCCGGCGCCGGTGCGCTCCAGCTGCTCGTTGAAGATCCTCTCGCGGTCGGCCTCCCCATGGATGCTCCAGGCGGGGAGCTTCGTCGCCAGATAGAAGCAGTCCCGGGGATAGCGCTTCACCAGCACCTCCTTCACGGCCTCCTCCGAGTGTCCTTCGTGATACACATAGGCGGTGTCAAAGTAATTCAGTCCGGCTTTCATGTAGGCGTCCGCCATGGTGCACACCCGTTCCAGATCGATGGCGTCCCCTTTCTTCGGAAGACGCATCAGGCCGAAACCGAGCTTCGGCATTTCACTGATGTTTATCATCGTGTCACTCCTTCCTCCCGCGATAAGGCCGCGGACGCCCTCCGGCTTTGTTACTTCAGGAACCCGTTGATGATCTGTTCCTCCGCCTCGCCGGCGCTGAGGCCGAGGACGCCCTCCGG
>CACYDL010000242.1 GCA_902773195.1 uncultured Lachnospiraceae bacterium | reverse complement strand
AAGCCCGAATTCCTTGCCTTCTTCGCTGGTGTGGGAGATGCCCTTCATGTAATAGACACACTCCGCAAGTCCCGCGTAGCCCAGGGAGATGGTGCTGTAGCCGTCGTAGAGCAGGCGGTCGATCTTCTCGCCCTTCTTCAGCCGCGCGATGGCGCCGTACTGCCAGAGGATCGGCGCCGCGTCGGACAGCGTGCCGAGGAGTCTCTCATGGCGGATCCGGAGCGCCCGGTGACAGAGCTCCATCCTCTCCTCCATGATCTTCCAGAAGGCTGCCTCGTCCTTGCCCGAGGAGCAGGCGGCGTCCACCAGGTTGAGGGTGACCACGCCCTGGTTGAAGCGGCCGTAGTACTTGTGGGAGGAGCCGGAGTAGTTGCGCGCGTGGGCAATATTTCCGATGCCCGCCTCCGTGAAGCGGTCGGGGGTCAGGAAGCTCCGGCAGCCCATGCAGGGATAGACGTCCCCGCCCTTCAGCTGCTTCATCATCTTCTCGGAGATATAGTCGGGGACCATCCGCTTCGCGGTGCACTTCGCCGCGAGAACGGTCAGATTCCAGTACTCCGAATCCGGCTCGATGTTGTCGTCCTCGAGGACGTAGATCAGCTTCGGGAAGGCCGGGGTGATCCACACGCCCTTCTCGTTCTTGACGCCCTGGATCCTCTGCCGGAGCATCTCCTCGATGCAGATGGCGAGGTCCTTCTTCTCCCGCTCGTTCTTCGCCTCGTTGAGGTACATGAACACCGTCAGGAAGGGGGCCTGTCCGTTGGTCGTCATCAGGGTGATGACCTGGTACTGGATCGTCTGGATCCCCTTTTCCACCTCGCGGCGGAGGCGGGCCTCCACGATCCGGCTGACGGCCTCGTCCGACGGATCCGTCCCGATGATGTTCATCTCCTCCAGGACGTGCCGGCGGATCTTCTGTCTCGAGACGTCGACGAAGGGAGCCAGATGGGCGAGGGAGATGCTCTGTCCGCCGTACTGGTTGGAAGCCACCTGGGCGATGATCTGGGTGGCGATATTGCAGGCGGTGGAAAAGCTGTGGGGTCTCTCGATATAGGTCTCGGAAATCACGGTGCCGTACTGCAGCATGTCCTCGAGGTTCACCAGGCAGCAGTTGTACATGTGCTGCGCGAAGTAGTCCGAGTCATGGAAATGAATCAGACCTTCCCTGTGAGCCTTCGTGATCTCCGGCGGAAGCAGCAGACGCTCGGTGATGTCCTTGCTGACCTCGCCGGCCATATAGTCTCTCTGGACGGAATTGACGACAGGATCCTTGTTGGAGTTCTCCTGCATGACCTCCTCGTTGTTGCACTCGATGAGGGACAGGATTCTCGCGTCCGTCGTATTGGCGCGCCTGACAAGGGAGCGGTTGTAGCGGTACTTGATATAGCCCCTGGCGACCTGATAGGCGTTTTTGTGCATGATCTCGGTCTCGACCATGTCCTGAACTTCCTCGACCGAGACGGTGCGGTTCATCTTCTCGCAGGCGGCGGTGATATTGGCCGCGATCGCGTCGATATCCGCCTCCGTGAGTTCCTTTTCCGGTGATGCGTTGTTGGCCTTTGTGACGGCCACAGCAATCTTTTCGGAGTCGAATTCCGCCTCCGAGCCGTTGCGCTTTATGATTTTCATCTCCCCACCCCTTGTGTCTTCAGAATGAATTCCGGCCGCCTCTGGCGGCCGGAATTCATTCTAGCAAATGCTTTTGGGGGAGTCAACCGGACAAACCATATCTTGTCCCTTTTCAGCAGTTTGCACACTATATCCTGTATTTTTCGTAGAGATCATCCACTTGACAAACCGTTTCCTCCCTGCTAGGGGCCGGGGCGTCCCGCCCCTTTCGCGCCGCCCGCGCAAAGGGCCTGCGGCGCCTCTCCGGGGAGTTCTCCGGCGCCTGCCGCGGCCTCCGGCAAAGGCTCATTCCGACAGCCGGATCAGGACCTTCACCATGGTCTCCATCTCCTGCACCGAGGCGTACTCGTATCTGCCGTGGAAATTGTATCCGCCCGTGCTGAGATTGGGGCAGGGAATCCCCATGAAGCTGAGCGCCGCTCCGTCTGTCCCGCCGCGGATCGGCTTCACGACGGGGACGGCTCCCTCCGCCTCGAAGGCCTTCTCCGCGTTTTCGATCAGGTCCCGGCGGTCCTTGAGCACCTCCGCCATGTTGTAGTACTGGTCCTTCATCTCCATGCGGAAGATGCCCTCCCCGTACTTCGCCTCCATGTATCCGACGACCCGCTCCGCGAAGGCCTTTCTCTGTCCGAACTTCTCCCGGTCGTGGTCGCGGATGATGTACTTCAGCCGGGCATTCTCGCAGTCCCCGCTGATCTCCTCGAGATAGTAGAAGCCCTCGTAGCCCTCCGTGTGCTCCGGGACCTCGGCGGCCGGGAACAGGCCCGCCAGCTCCACCGCCAGGGAGGCGGCGTTGATCATGGTGTCCTTGGCGTCCCCCGGGTGGACGCTCTTGCCCCGGATGTCGATCCGGAGAGCCGCGCCGTTGAAGCACTCGTATTCCAGCTCGCCCAGCTTGCCGCCGTCGACGGTATAGGCCTCCTTCGCCCCGAAGCGGGCCGGGTCGAAGCACGCGGTCCCCTCCCCGATCTCCTCATCCGGCGTGAAGGCGATGCGGATCTCCCTGTGGGGAAGCTCCGGATGCCTGAGCCGGTAATCCGCCATCTCCATGATCTCGGCGACGCCGGCCTTGTCGTCCGCCCCGAGAAGAGTCGTTCCGTCGGAGGCGATCAGGTCCTCTCCGAAATGGTTCAGCAGTTCCGGGAAATCCTCCGTCCGGAGGAGGGCGTCCTGTCCCCGGTAGTTCTCGATAATGCGCGGCTTCACGCCCGTCCCGGAGGCGGCGGGCGACGTGTCCATGTGGGCCACGAAGCCGATGGCGGCCTTCCCGGCGGCTTCGCCGGCCGCGCCGGTCTCCGCGGAGGGGACGGCCGGGATGGCCGCGTAGACGTAGCAGTGCTCCCGGTCAAAATCGACCGACGCTCCCATCGCACGGAGCTCCTCCGCCAGCATCTCCGCGAGGTCGAACTGCTTCGCGGTGGAGGGGTGGGTCCCGGTTTCCTCGTCGGAACGGGTGTCTGTGGACGCGTAGCGCACAAATCTGTCAATCAGGTTTTTATTCCGGATCATGATGGCGATGTCCTTTCTTTGGGTATCCGTAATTCCGCTTTCGCGGGTGAGCCGCCGGGGAACGGCCGGACGCAGCCTGCGCTTCCGGCCGCCCGCGAGGCGCTCCGCCAAAAATTTTAGTCTTTCGTCCCCGCCGTGTCAATCGCGCCGGGGAGATTCAGGCATTCCTTTTCTTTGATTTCGCGGGAACTTCTGCTATACTAGGTTCTGCGGTCCCCGCTGAGACGGGGCCCGCCCACGGAGGAATTTCCATGCAGTTTCAGACAGCCTCCCCGGAGGAGACATTTCATCTGGGAGAAACGTACGGGGCGAAAGCCGTCCCCGGCGCGGTCATCGCCCTGCAGGGCGGCCTGGGAGCGGGCAAGACCGTCTTTACCAAGGGCTTCGCGAAGGGCCTGGGCGTCACGGAGACCGTGACGTCTCCCACCTTCACCATCATGCAGGTCTATGAGAGCGGCCGGCTCCCCCTCTATCATTTCGACGTCTACCGGATCATGGAGCCCGAAGAGATGGATGAGATCGGCTTCGATGAGTACGTGTACGGAGACGGGGTCTGTCTCATCGAGTGGGCCGACCGGATCGGGGAGCTGCTGCCTCCCGGCACGGTCAGAATCACCATAGAAAGGGACCCGGCGGGAGACGGAAGCCTCCGCCTGGTCCGGATCGAAGAAGCATCCCGGGAGGAAGGAAGGACATGAAGCTTATCGCCATCGATTCATCGGGTCTCACCGCGAGCGTCGCCGTCGTCGAGGACGACGTGCTGCTGGCCTCCTACACGGTGGATTACAAAAAAACCCACAGCCAGACGCTTCTTCCCATGCTCGACGAGATCTGCCGCATGATCTCGCTGGACGTCTCCACGGTCGACGCGGTGGCCGTCGCCGCCGGCCCCGGCTCCTTTACCGGGCTCCGGATCGGATCCGCCACCGCCAAGGGCATCGCCCTCGCGCTGGAGAAGCCGGTCGTAGAGGTTCCGACCCTCGACGCCATGGCCTTCTGCCTGTACAACGCGAAGGGACTGATCTGCCCGGTCATGGACGCCAGGCGAAGCCAGGTCTACAACGGACTCTATGAGTGGAAGGATCTCCGTCTCACGCCCCTCTGCCCGCAGCGGGCGGTGGGCGTGGAAGAGCTGGCGGAGGAAATCAACCGGATCGCGCATCCGGAAGGCACGATCCTGCTGGGCGACGGCGTCGCCGCGTACCGGGACCGGTTCGACGAGCTGATCGCCGTGCCCCACTCCTACGCGCCGGCCCACGTCAGCCGCCAGAGGGCCGCGGGCGTCGGCGCCCTGGGGCTTCAGCTCTTCCGGGAGGGACGATACGTCTCCGCCGCCGAACACGCGCCCGTCTATCTCCGGAAATCCCAGGCGGAGCGGGAACGTGAGGCGAAGGAGCGTCAGGAGGCGAACGCATGAAGATCAGAGAGATGACCCTGGAGGACATCGGCGCCGTCGCCGGGCTCGACCGCGCCGACTCGCTGACGCCCTGGGACGAGACCAGTATTTTTACCTATTTTATCCGCGACGACGCCATTCTCCTCGTGGCAGAGGAGGAGGACGCCATCGTCGGATTTGCCGCCGCCCTGCTGACGCCGCCCGACGCGGACGTCCTCGACATCACGGTGAGCAGCGCCTGCCGCCGCCGGGGCTACGGAGAGAGCCTGCTTCGCGCCCTCACGGAAGGCGCCGCCTCCCGGGGGGTGACCACGGTCTTCCTCGAGGTGCGGGAGAGCAACGAGGCCGCGAGGAATCTCTACCGCAAAAGCGGCTTCCGGGAGATCGGGATCCGCAGAAACTATTACACCAGTCCCTCCGAGGACGGGATCAGTATGTCTCTTTCGACGGAGCCGTGACGCAAAGCCGCGCGCCTGCCCTCCCGGCAGAACCGTGACGCTAAGCCGCGCGCCCGCACTCCGGCAGAACCATGACGCCAGGCAGTGCGCCCGCGCTCCGGCAAAACCATAACGCCAGGCCGCGCGGCCGGGACACGGATCCGGCGCGCGCGCAACAGGAGATTTTTCATGTTGGATGTTGCACTTCTCGGAACGGGAGGCATGATGCCCCTGCCGAACCGCTGGCTCACCTCCTGCCTTTTCCGGTGCGGAGGGAGCAGCCTTCTGATCGACTGCGGGGAAGGAACCCAGATCGCCCTCAGGGAGGTCGGCTGGTCCTGCAAGCCGATCGACACCATTTTTCTCACGCACTTTCACGCGGACCACATCGCCGGGCTGCCCGGCCTCCTTCTCTCGATGGGAAACTCCGACCGCACGGAGCCTGTCACCATCATCGGCCCGAAGGGCGTCGCCAACATCGTGTGGGCGGTCCGGATGATCGCGCCCGAGCTGCCCTTCGAGACCGTCGCCAGGGAAATCCGCGGGACGGAAGAAACCTTTTCGTGCGGGGACATGACCGTGACGGCGTTCCGGGTCAACCACCGCATCACCTGCTTCTCCTATCAGGTCGAGGTCCTGCGGAAGGGCCGCTTCGACGTGGAGAAGGCGAAGGAAAACGGCATCCCGCTCCGCCTCTGGAGCCCTCTCCAGAAGGGGACCTCCGTGGAATACGAGGGGCGGCTGCTCACCCCGGACATGGTGCTGGGCGCGCCCCGGCGGGGGCTCAAGGTGGTCTACGCCACCGACACCCGGCCGACGCCGGAGATCACCCGCCGCGCGGCGGACGCCGATCTTCTGATCGCCGAGGGCATGTACGGCGGACACGACAAGGACGCCAACGCCCGGGAGCACAAGCACATGACCATGCTCGAGTCGGCGTCCATCGCGCGGGAGGCCGGACCCAAGGAGCTCTGGTTCACCCACTACAGCCCCGCCCTTCTCCACCCGGAGGATTATCTGGGCGAGGTGAGAAAGATCTTCCCCGGGGCGGTCGCCGCCAGAGACGGCCGGCACACGACCCTGACATTCGACGACGAGGAGGCGTGATCTCCCCGGACTGACCCGGTCTCTTCCGGGAGAAAGGACATGTCCGGTTTCCCCGCGGGAACCGGACGGCACACAAGACCATGGCACCATACACGGACATTCTGGCCATTGAGACCTCCTGCGACGAGACGGCCGCGGCCGTCGTTCGGAACGGAAGGGAGATCCTGTCCAACGTCATCTACACCCAGATCAGCATGCACACCGTCTACGGGGGCGTCGTGCCGGAGCTGGCGTCCAGAAAGCACATCGAAAAGATCAACGCGGTCATTGAGAAGGCCCTCTCCGACGCCGGGATGACGCTGAAGGATATCGACGCGGTGGCCGTCACCTACGGCCCCGGACTCGTCGGCGCCCTTCTGGTCGGCGTCGCGGAGGCAAAGGCCATCGCCTGGGCGGCGGGGAAACCCCTCATCGGCGTCAACCACATCGAGGGGCACATCGCCGCCAACTACATCGAGCACCCGGAGCTTGAGCCCCCCTATCTGGGACTCGTCGTCTCGGGAGGGCACACCCACCTCGTCATCGTGAAGGGATGGGCCGAATTCGAGATTCTCGGGAGGACCGTGGACGACGCCGCCGGGGAGGCCTTCGACAAGGTAGCCCGGGCGATCGGGCTGGGCTACCCCGGCGGCCCCAAGATCGACGCCGCCGCCAGAGCCGGGAATCCGGATTCCATCCTGTTCCCCCGGGCCAAAGTCAACGGCTCCGAGTACGACTTCAGCTTCAGCGGCCTCAAGAGCGCCGTCCTCAATTACCTCAACCAGGCGGAAATGAAGCATGAGACCGTCGATCCCGCCGATCTCGCGGCGAGCTTCCAGAAGGCCGTGGTCGGCGTCCTGTGCGAGCACACGATGAACGCCGCCGAAACCTGCGGCCTCAGGCAGGTGGCCCTCGCCGGGGGCGTATCGGCCAACAGCGCCCTGCGCTCCTCCATGGAGCGGGCGTGCGCCGCCCGCGGATACCGCTTCTACGTCCCGTCGCCGGTCTACTGCACGGACAACGCGGCCATGATCGGCGTCGCGGCGTGGCACGAGATGGCCGCCGGCGCGAGAAGCGGCTGGGATCTGAACGCGGTTCCCGGACTTCGTCTCGGGGAACGATGACGAAGCCGCCGGCGCCGGCAGTCACGCAAATACGTCAGCCAACGGCAAAGGAGGCAGCCGTCTTATGTTAACCGCAATCGTTCTTGCCGCCGGACAGGGCGCCCGCATGAAGACAGAGGTTCCGAAGCAGTTTCTCGACGTCGGAGGCGTGCCGATGATCGTCCGGACGCTGCGGGTCTTCGAGGAATCGCCCTGCGTCGACGAGATTCTGCTGACGGTCTCCCCCGACCGGGTCGAACGCTGCCGGGAAGAGATCGTGGAGAAATACGGCTTCCGCAGGATACGCGCCGTCATCGCGGGCGGCAGGGAGCGCACCGACTCCGTGCGCCTCTCTCTGGACGCCTGTCCCGACTCCGAGTACGTCATGATCCACGACGGCGCCCGGCCCTTCGTCACGCCGGAGATCCTGGAAAGAACCGCCGACGCCGTCCGGAAATACGGGGCCGTGGCCGTGGGAATGCCCTCGAAGGACACGGTGAAAATCGCGGACGCCGACGGTTTCGTCTCCTCCACGCCCGACCGGCGTTTCGTGTGGACGATCCAGACGCCCCAGGCGTTTTCCACCCGGATCATCCGGGAGGCCGGCGAGATCCTGAGGAAGGAAGGGGGCATGGACGGCATCACCGACGACGCGATGCTCGTCGAGCGCAGCGGACTGGCAAAGGTCCGGCTGATCGAAGGCTCCTACGCAAACGTCAAAATCACCACGCCGGAGGACCTTCGTCTTCTCTGACGCGTCAACAGGAGGATTCCATCCATGTCAAAACACGCGGCTGAAAACGTCAGCGTCGACAATATCTACCACCTTGACGGAAGAGTCCCGCTGCGTGCGGCGATCCCCTTCGGGCTCCAGCACGTTCTCGCCATGTTCGTCTCCAATCTCACGCCGATCACGATCCTCGCGGCGGTCGCGGTACCGGCTTCCTCCGGGCAGTAATTTCCTGAAAGAAAGGACGCAGACGGATGTTCCGCCTGCGTCCTTTTTTATCCGCTCAGATCACGGACTCATCCGAGACCGATTTCCGCATCCCCTCAGATCACGAACTCATCCGAGACTGATTTCCGCATCCGGCGGATCCGGACGTCAAATCCGGCGTCCGCCCTGATGTACCGCTCCTCCTTCGTCGGATAGACGTGGGAGGTAAAGGTCCTCTCCCCGCCGTTGATGAAAAGTTCCAGCGAGCTGTGGTCGATGAAGGCCGTCAGCTCCCTGAGCCGTCCGCCCAGGGGCACCTCCAGGGCGCCGTATACCTGCTCGTTGAAGCGGAGGTCCATGCCGCTTCTGTCGATCACCAGCTTTTTCTCCGCCGCGCTGTAGCGGACGGTGAAGCCGCCGGAGCCGTCTTTCCTCGTGAAAAACGCCATCTCCGCGTCCTCTCCGTCCTCCCCGCGGAAGGTCACCTCCGCCAGGCAGGCCTCCGGGAGGGCGGCGGTGCGCCCGCTCCCCGACGGCGACGGCTCCCCGACGCCCTCCTCCCCGTCCTCGGCCAGCGAGAAGACCGAAGGAGCCGGCGTCTGAACCAGCCTTCCGTCCCTGATGCGGAGCTCCCGGGCCAGCGCCATGCTGCCCTCCCAGTCCTCCTCCGCCGTGGGATAGTGGTTGTCCGGCAGGCCCATCCAGCCGATGAGCACCGCCTTGTCCGGATCATCGACGTTGGCGGCGCACTGGGCGGCGTAGAAGTCAAATCCGAAGTCGAGATGGCGGTACGCCCCGTCCGGCGTGAAGGTCAGGGTTTCGTAGTCCATCTTTCCGATGAAGTAGACGTTGTGGTTGGTGCTGTTCCCGCGGCCCGGCAGCGTCGTATACTGGGGCGAGAAGATCAGCACGTCGCGGCCGGAGATGTTTACGATGCAGGGGCACTCCCACATGCCCCCGAAGTTCTCGTATCCGGGGACGCGGAGCTGCCCCGCGAAGCGCCAGCCCGACAGCAGCGCCCGGGACTCGTACACCAGGGCCGTTCCCCTTCCGTCCGCGGTCTGGGCTCCGATGAGAATGTAGTATTTTTCCTGCTCCGGGACGTAGACGATCTTCGGGTCCCTCTGGTGCTCCGCGTAGTCCTCCCGCGGGCCGAAGAGGGGCTGCTCCCGCTTCTCCAGGCGGCCGTCCTCCGTCATCTTCGCGGCGCAGGTGTAGGGCGTCCTGACCCAGTTTTCGTCGCGGTGATTGCCGGTGTAGAAGAAATAGAGATCGGATCCGGCGGCGATGGCCGAGCCGGAGTGACATCCCTTGTTGTCGTAGAAGGTATCCGGCCGGATGCCCACGCCGCGGTTGTGCCAGTGCACCAGATCGGCGGACGAGGCGTGATACCAGTACTTCAGGCCGTGGACGGCCCCCCACGGGCACCACTGGTAAAAGAGATGCCAGTTTCCCTCATAGTACACGAACCCGTTGGGATCGCTGGAAAGACCGGTGACCGGCTGGACGTGATACGTCTGGCGGTAGGCCGAATCCCGGATTTTTTCATAGAGATCCCTCACCTCTTCGGGGCTTTGCAGCACGCGGTAGCGTTCCTCCAGGGTCCATTCTCTCATAAGCGCCTCCTCTTCCGGCGATGCGGAACGGGCAGGGGACGTCCCGCCGTTTCCGCGCGGAACATCCCCTGCCCTGTCATTTCCGTTTCTGTCACATCAGCTTTCTGAACATCTCGATGACCTGCTCCTTCGTCGCCTCCCTGGGGTTGCCCGGGTAGCAGGCGTCCGCCAGAGCGTCGGCGGCGAGCTGCTCCAGACCCTCCTCGCGGATCTTTTCGTTCTTCTCGGGAATTCCTACGTCCCTGGAGAGCTTCTTCACCGCTTCGATCGCCGCGGTCCGGTATTCCTCCTGGCTCATCTCGTCGACGCCCTGGACGCCGAAGACCCTGGCGATCTCCCTGTACTTCTCGCCCGTGTAGTCGCGGTTGAATTCCATCGAGATCGGCAGGAACATGGCGCAGGCGACGCCGTGGGGCGTGTCGTAATAGGCGGAAAGGGTGTGGGCCATGGCGTGGTCGATGCCCAGTCCGACGTTCGAGAAGCCCATGCCGGCGATATACTGGGCCATCGCCATCATTCTTCTGCCCTCCGGCTCATTGGCGACGGCGCCGCGGAGATGGGCGGCGATCATCCTGATCGCCTCGAGGTGCAGCATATCCGTCAGCTCCCACGCGCCGCGGGTGGTGTAGCCCTCGATGGCGTGGGTGAGGGCGTCCATCCCCGTCGAGGCGGTGAGGCCCTTCGGCATGGAGGCCATCATATCGGGATCGACCACCGCGATGGCCGGGATGTCGTTGGTGTCGACGCACACGAATTTTCTCTTCTTCTCCACGTCCGTGATGACGTAGTTGATGGTGACCTCCGCCGCCGTGCCGGCCGTCGTGGGAACCGCGATGGTGGGAACCGCATGGTTTTTGGTCGGGGCGACGCCCTCCAGGGAGCGGACGTCCTCAAACTCGGGATTGGTGGCGATCACGCCGATGGCCTTGGACGTATCCATGGAGGATCCTCCGCCGATGGCCACGATGGCGTCAGCGCCGCACGCGCGGAAGGCCTTCACGCCGCTCTGGACGTTTTCGATCGTCGGATTCGGCTTGATGTTGGAGTACACCGTGTAGGCGATGCCCGCCTCGTCCAGAAGATCCGTCACCTTCGCGGTGACGCCGAACTTCACCAGGTCCGGATCCGAGGCGACGAAGATGTGCTTATATCCGCCGCGCTGAATCTCCGGGACGATCTCCTTTATCGCTCCCGAGCCGTGATAGGAAATGCCGTTGAGAACAATTCTGTCTGCCATAAGTTTGCCTCCTGAAAGAAAAAACAATTTGTGTCCGAAATGGCGGTCCGGGCCGGGAGCCCCTCTCCGTGTCCCGTCTGCGCGCGGCCGGACGCCCGTCCGTGTCCGCGGCCTACCGTTATTATAGCGTCCCGGAGCGTTTATGACCATACCCTATCGCGAAGGCGCCGGCTCCGGCCGGCGGAAACCGGCCGTCCCTCATCCCTTCCTGCCGGCGTTCCTCCTGCCCCAGACGGCCGCGGCGTTGGAGCGGCTGAGGAGACGGTCGATGTCGATGCCCGCGGGACAGACGTCCCGGCAGGCGAGGGACTTGCCGCAGCCCTCGAAGACGTGCTTCCGGTACTCCTTCCCGACCCGCTTTCTCTCCTCGCCGCCGAGGGAGGCGACGAGCCTCGCCGCGGGGACCGCGGACGCCGTGCCCGCGAAGACGCCCCCCGGGTAGAAATTGGGACAAATCTCGAGGCAGCAGCCGCACTGGAGACACCGGGAGGACTCGAAATCCAGGTCGAGATCCTTCTCCGACACCGCCATGCCCTGCTCGGACCAGAGCGTCATGCGTTTCAGGTTTTCGAAAAGGACGCTCCGGTCCACGGTCAGATCCGCCACCACGGGAAATTTGCCCAGGGGCTCCAGCGTGACTGTTTTCCCGCCGAACTCCCTGAGAAAGGTGTCGCACGCCAGACGGGGCCTGCCCCCGATCACCATCGCGCAGGCGCCGCATTTCTTCTGAAGGCAGCTGCATTCCCAGCGGATGGGGCTGCCCATTCCGGATGCGTCGAGGTACAGCCCGTCCCGGTTGATGGTCTCGAGGGCCGTCGCCACGGTCTCGGAGACGTCGTCCGTCTCATAGGCAATGATCTGCCGGTAGGGCGCGGAGGCGATGTCCGCCTGTCTTCTGATATCAAACTGTACTACCATGGCTTCTTCCGCTCCTCAGTGTGCTCCCACGGGCTCCATGCAGATCCGGACGGTTCCGTCCGCCATCTCCGCCGTCGTCCTCTCCGGCGCGCCCTGCTCCGTCCCGGGGAAATCCGAGCGGAAATGGGCGCCCCGGCTCTCCTTTCTCACCAGCGCCGAGCGGATCATCGCCTCGCCGAGTTTCAGTCTGCAGTAATCCGTCGTGCCGGGCTCCGTCCCGGCCTCCCGCTCCCGCAGGGAGGCAAGCCCCCGCTCCAGCGCCTCCCCGTTCCGCACGATCCCGAGGGCGCCGGAGAGGATCTTTCCCAGAAGGGCCGCCTCCGCCGGCGAAGACGGAGCGTACGCTCCGGACGGATCCTCCGCCGCAGGACGCCTGTCCCTGAACCGTTCCTCCATGCCGCGGCCCGTGCTGGCGGATGGGTGTTCCGTCCCGCCTGCCCCCGGGCCTTCGGCCGCGGACGCCGCCGCGGTCCTTCCCCCGAAGACGGCTCCCAGCATGGAATTGCCGCCCAGGCGGTTGGCGCCGTGATACTGGCTGCAGCACTCCCCGGCCGCGTAGAGGTCCGGGATATTGGTCCGGTGGTCCGCGTCCACGTCGATCCCGCCCATGAAATAGTGGATCCCGGGATCCACCGGGACCGGTTCCTTCCGCGGATCGAGCGAGAGGTAGTGCCGGATCTCGTCGCGGAGATCCGGGAGCCTCCCGGTCCAGATCTCGTCCGGGAGGCCGGTCAGGTCGAGATACACCTGTCCCCCGCAGGCGGGATCCGCCAGCACGAAGGCCATCTCCCGTGAGACCACGTCCCGGGGCATCAGATTGCCGAGCTCCGGATATTTCTCCTCCATGAAATACCACCTGATCCCGCCGCGCATGGCGAACAGCCTTCCGCCCTCGCCCCTGGCGGCCTCGCTCACCAGGCATCTCTTTCCGGCGATGCCGATGGTGGTCGGATGATACTGGATCATCTCCAGACAGCTGAATCTCACGCCCTGGGCGAAGAGACGCGCCGCCGCGTCCCCGGTGTTGGCGGCGGTTCCCGTGGTGATCCCGGGGAAGAACCCGTTGAGGCCGCCGCAGGCCAGTATGACGGGGCCCTCCGCGAGGAGGATCTCTCCGGAGAAGGAATCCCGGATCCGGGCGCCGGCGCAGCCCGTTCCCGCCCTCACGATGCCCAGGAGCTCGTGATGCGGATACCGGGTGACCAGGCCGCGGCTCTCGTGCTTCCGGACCTCGTCGATCAGGGCGTTCATGATGATCTTGCCCGTGCTGCTCTTCGCGTAGCAGGTCCTCTTCTTCTTCTGGCCGCCGAAATTTCTCTGGACCAGGCGCCCGTCCCGGCTGTTGAAGGGGACGCCCAGCTTCACCAGATAGCGGATGACGTCCGGCGCGCCCTGCGCCAGATGCCGGACTGCCTCCGGATCCGCCAGCATGACCCCGGCCCGCAGGGTGTCGGCCTCGTGGTCTTCCACACGGTCCCCCTCGCCCATCGTGTCGAGGGCCGCGTTGATCCCGCCCGCCGCCAGCACGGACTGCGCCCGCTCGGAAGGCTGGGCGGACACCAGAAGGCAGGGAATGTCCCTGTCCGCCAGGGCCGCCGCGGCCGACAGGCCGGCCAGGCCGGCGCCGATGATGATGATCTTGCCCATAAGCTGCCACTCCTGTTCGAAAATGAGAGACGCGCCCTCTTCAAAGGCGCCGCGGCGCGTTCCGCCCCGGAAGGGGGAAGCGCCGTCTTAAAATGCCTGACGCGCCCGTCTCACGGGCGCCACAGCACGTTCCACCGCAGATAATAGATGACAAAGGCCGCGGCCGCGACGGCCAGCACCACCGCCAGCACGAAGAGAACGTCCTTCACGTAGATCCGGAAGCCGGCGATCCCGAAGGAAATCAGCAGCGGCCGTATGTTCGAGAGGATATGCACCGCCAGGGAGAGCACGAGGATCAGGCCGGCCGCGAGCTGGGGGCCCTCAAAGACCGGCAGCCGGTAGGCCTCCCCGCCTCTTCCCGAGAACACCGCCGCGTGGACGGGCATCATCGCCATCAGGCAGAGCCCGCTGATTCTCCTCGCCCAGAAAACCGTGTTTTCGCGGAAATAGGACCGTCCCGCGCGTTTCAGCGCCTTCAGCGTGTCGGCGGTCAGCTTCACGGCGATCACCGCGTGGGCCGCCACGAGAAACGTCATGATCCCCGTCAGCGCCTGCAGCAGCGTCTGTCCTCCCGGGAGGAAGCCGGTCAGCTGGAAGATGCCGGCGATCATATGTATCAGAAACAGGGCCAGCGCTCCCGCGCTGATCAGGGCATTCCACTTTCTCATAGAACCTCCTCCGCACTCTCCGCCGCGGAACCGGCCGCGCCTTCAAATTCGATCCGCCGCACCGGCTCCTTCTCCGCGGTCCCGGCGTGATACGCCTCGGCGAATTCGCGGGAGAGAATCAGAATGTCGAACTTCCCGCCGTCCGCCCTCGAAAGCAGCAGCGTCGGATCCTCGATCACGATCTTCATCTGGTTCTCGGGAAGCCTGGACTGAAAGCTCTTCGCCATCTCCAGGGCGCCGGCGTCCCCCTTCGGCACGGAGCAGCTGATATCCTCGAAGATGTAGGAGATCTCCCCTCCGCCGAAAAACGTCGCCCACTCCTCCAGCTTCTTTCTGTCCGGATGCATCGCCGCGTTGATGAGCGCCACGTACTCGCCGGAGGGCTGGGCGAGGATCACGGAAGCCCCCGATACGGCGTCCGCGCCCCCGGCCGTCAGCGCGCGGAGCGCCCCCGTGCCGACAAAAGGCACGCCCAGCAGCAGGATGAGACCGGCGGCGGCGACGGCGGTATGCCTGAGAATGCTTCTGATTTTCATGAGTCTCTCCGTTTCTTCTGCGTATAAGGCGCGTCGGACGTCTGCCGGCCGTCACTCCTTCGCCTGATCCAGCGCCTGGGTCACCGCGTCGACGAACTCGTTGTAGTTGATGGTCGCCCCGGAGATGGCGTCGATCCCGTCCAGCATGCCGTTGGCGATGAGCTGGGAGGCGTACTCGTCGCAGGCGGCGACGGCCTTCTGGGCCTTGTTGAAATAGTCGCGGTTGGCGACGCCGCCGCTCTTCTTGCCGTAATTCTCATCCTTCAGGGTGCCGTCGGTCTCGTAGGTTTTGTACACGCAGTCCACGATGGCGTTGTCCTTGACGGTGATCGTCACCTCTCCGTAGCCGTTGCCGTCCTCGGATCCGTCGTCATTTTCGTAGACCTCGCTCCTGGCGGTATAGGTGCCGTCGCGGTAGGAGGCCTTTCCGCCCCCGCCGCAGCCGGCAAGGGAAATGACCGTCAGGACCGCCGCCGCAAGCGCCGCCGCTGTTTTCTTTTTCATCGTTCCTTCCTCGCTTTCCCGGCCGGTCCGGTCCGCGGCTGTCCCGCGCCGGACGACCGTCTCTTTGTCCCGTCAGTTCTGGAAACGGATGTGTCCCGTGAAATTCTCGTTGACCGTCTCCCGGGAGATCCGGCCGTTTCTGAGGACGACCATCCTCTGGGCGACCTCCGCGACCTCGGGGTCGTGGGTGACGACGATCAGCGTCGTCCCGTCCTCGTGGAGCTTCCGGAATAATTCCACGACGATCTCCTCGTTGGCGTCGTCCAGATTTCCGGTGGGCTCGTCCGCCAGGATGATCTCCGGGTGATTGATCAGGGCCCGGGCGACGCAGACTCTCTGCTGCTCTCCTCCGGAGAGCTGGCTGGGCAGATGCTTCGCGCGGTCCGCGAGACCGACCTTCTCCAGCGCCTCCATGGCCTCCTTCTCGTCCGGAATGCTGTGATAGTACTGGGCGAGCATGACGTTCTCCAGGGCGTTCAGATAGGTGACGAGATGGAACTGCTGGAAGATCAGGCCGATCTTGTCGCGCCGGATCGTGGTGAGGCTCTTCGCCGGTTCCTTCGCGATGTCCACCCCGTCAAGCAGCACCTCGCCCTTCGTCGGCTTGTCCATGCAGCCGATGATGTTCATCATCGTCGACTTTCCCGAGCCGGAGGGGCCCATGATGGCGAGCCATTCGCCCTTTTCCACCGTGAGGTTGACGTCGTGAAGGGCGTGCAGGTCTCCGTAGATCTTATATACGTTCTTAAGTTCGAGTAAGCTCATTTTTCCTCTCTCCTCTCTGTCATTCGCCCTTGAGAACCAGCGCGGGATCGATCCCGGTCGCGCTCCTGATCGGCACGAGGCAGGCGATGCCCGTCACCGCGATGGAGACGGCGATCGTAATCGGGACCAGAAGCGGCTGGAACGTGATGGAGCTGCTGAAGACGCTCCGGCTGACGGTCTGGGCGAAGGCGAAGCCGATCACCGAGCCGATGATGCCTCCGACCGCGCCGAGCAGCATTCCCTCTCCCATGAACTCCGCGATGATGCTGGAATCGGAGGCCCCGATCGCCTTGCGGAGTCCGATCTCCTTCCTTCGTTCGGCGACGACCGCCGTCATCGTGGTGGCGACGCAGATCATCGTCAGCGCGAGGACGATCACCGTGACGAGCAGCACCAGGGCCTGGAGCTTCGACAGAACCGTCGCCTCGGACGCGGTGACTCTCTTGACCAGCTTCACGGAAAGTTCCGGCACCTTCTCAGAGATCTCGTCCACGTAGCCGTCCAGTCCCGACGACGAGGAGGCGATACTGACCTCCGCCAGATCGACGATGTCCTGCGTCCCCGTGATGGTCTCGAGATCCTCCATGGCCATGTAGACGTAATTCTCCTCCGAGCCGCCGGTGCTGAGCACGCCCGTGACCGTGAAATCAAGCTCGTTCTGGCCGTTCTCGAGATCGGTCTCGTCCACCACGTAGGTGGCGGTGAAGGTATCGCCGGTCTGGAGACTGAGATTCTCCGCGATCTGCCGGCCCACCAGGATCTCCCCGGAGGCGGCGGGCCATTCGCCCTCCACCAGCCAGTAGGGGCTGGTCTTCTTCGCGTCCTCCATGCTCGTGCCGGCCGCCATCGTGGGCTGCTCGTGGATGCGGACCGTCTCGTAGCGGTAGGGCGTGGCGCCGACGAGCTCGTCGGACCGGATCAGCGAGAGGCCCTCGTCGATCACTTCGCCGCTGAGCTTGCCCTCCGACGGCGTAAAGATCACATTCGCCCCGTAGTTTCTGAACTGTGCCCCCATCTGCCGCGGCACGTCGTAATAGATGGTCACCAGGCCGGACAGGATGGCGGCCCCGATCGCGATGGCGAGGAGGGCGACGATCATTCTCGACCTGCGCCGCATGAGGGAGGCGGTAATCATGCGAAAGAACATTTTTCTTTTCTTCATTCTTTACCTCCCGTGAAGAACCTCTGTGGGTTCAAGATGCAGGATCATCCGGATCGCGGGGATGCTGCCGATCAGCGTCACCAGCGCCACCAGGACGGCGACGAGAGGAATGACGGCCGGACGCATCGTGATCGAGGATCCGAAGACGGATCTGCCGATGATCTGGGCGAAGCCGAAGCCCGCCAGAAAGCCCGCGAAGCCTCCCAGGATCGCGGTGATGAATATCTCCGTCAGGACCAGGCCCGTGATGGAGCCGTTGTAGGCGCCGATCGCCTTCATCAGGCCGAGCTCCTGGCTTCTCTCCATCACGCTGGCCGTGACCAGGTTGCAGATGCCCAGGGCGGCTCCGATCAGGCTCAGGATGGTGATCAGAACCATCAGCAGCTTCGTCTTCTCGAGGATCGCTCCCTCGGAATCCGCCACCTGGCGGACCGCCGAGGCGACGGAATCGGGAATCGCCTCCTGGATCTGATAGCAGATCGAGCTGACGTAGGCCGTGCAGTACCACGTCTCGTACTGCTTGATCGTCAGGGACGACGGATCCCGCGCTGCCTTCACCGCCAGCTCGTTGTCCGGCGTCGTCAGGGCGCTTACCTCGATGCTGTCGACGCAGTCCTCCAGATCTCCCAGCTTCTGCGCCGTGCCGATGGTCGTGTAGATCCGGCCGTCCTCCTCTCCGCCCGAGGAGAAGACGCCGACGACCTTGAGGTTCTCTTCTCCGGCCGTCCCCTTGAGGTGAATGGTGTCCCCCGAGCGGATGCCGTATTGTTCGGCGAGATCTCCGCCGACCATGGCGGCCGCCCCGTCCTCTTCGCGGCTCTCATCGAGCCAGCTTCCGTCGACGATCTCCCACCAGCTCCTCAGGGACGCCATGCCGGCGTCGAGCTCCTCCCCGGTGGGAAGGGAGAGGTGGTGGTTGAACCAGCTGCCGACCACCTCGGCCTCCGCTCCGTCGTCCAGGACGGCCGTCGTGTTGAGGAAGGGCGCGAAGTCGACGATATTGAAGGCCCAGAAGATCGTCTTGATCTTTCCGAGATCGCTCTCCTTCAGATGTACGGTGCCGGCGCTGCCCCCTTCCACGTCGTAGAGGTCGCTGATGACGGAGGACTGCTTCGGCACGACCGTGATGTTGGCGCCGTACGTCTTCAGCTCCTGGTTGACCTTGTCCTCCACGTCGTAAACCACGCTGAGCATGGCCGTGGCCAGCGACGCGCCGAGGGCGATCGTGAAGGCGATCATGATCATTTTTTTCCACTGGCGGAACAGAGTTCCGCGTATCATTCTGCCAAACATGCTGTCCCCCTTACCTGGTAAATTCCACTTCGTATTCGAGAAGGCCCTCGATGGGCACCCAGATCTTCCCGTCGTGGACCTCGTACCGGATCACGATCGGGTTGCAGCCGCCCTTGAAGCCGATGGTGTTGATGTTCATGACGACGTCGCAGAGGTTGCAGACGACCTGTCCGTCCTTCTCGTAGTAGCCCGTCTCGCCGCAGATGTCGCAGGCGTCGAGGCCGATTCCGTAGGCGGAGGAGTTGGGCTTCTGGATCACGATGAACCGGATGACGGTGCCCGCGTCGGTCGTATAGCCGAAGCGGTGAAGATGCCCGTCGTTGACCTGTTCGAAGGGAACGATCACGAAGCCGTCCTCGATGACGGCGTCCTCGATGGGAGAAAGCTCCACCTCGCGGTTGGCGTAGGCCTCGATGGCGGTGATGGTGACGCCGGCCAGCGCCACGCAGATAAGGGACGTGGTGCTCCAGCGGCGGATGTTCCTCCACTTCGCGACGATCTTTCTCCTCTGGGCGTTGTTGGAATAGGGCTCATTGACATGGAAGCTCCGGATCCAGAGCACCACCGGGACGACGGCGGCGATGGCCATCACGGCGAAGATGAACCACTTGTCGAAGTTCACCACGTTTTTCGCGAACAAAAACAGGGTGTGGTTCGAGGGAATGAAGCGGCGGGCCAGCATCGTTCCGAGGGCCGCCCCCATCATCCGGACCACGTTGAGCGCGGCGGCCGCGGCCGCCAGGGCCAGGATCAGCCCGCCTCCCAGGCGGAGTCCCGCCTTATACACGGCGAAGCCCGCGACAAAGGTCAGGATCACGCCGAACACCACGCCGATCATCTTGACGAGGAAGGCGGTGGAAAAGACGGATTTCTCCGTCAGCAGGACCGCGTGGGGGTAGAGCATGACGGTGGGAATCGTATAGGCGAACGTCACAGCCGCAAAGAGCGCGGCGGAGACGCACGCAAAAAGCCCGAAAACCTTTATTTTCTTTCCGAGGGCTGTTGCTGTCAAAAATAAGATGAACAACACCAGCGACGCGACGGACATGCGGATGTTCCACAGTCCCAGGTCGACCTTGCTGGTCGTCGTCCGAAGGACAGCCATCGCGGCTGCCAGCGCGATCCCGGCCAGCATGCCCAGCTGCATGGAGCGCCGGCCCGCGGCGCCGTGGGCACATTCCACCCTGGCCGCCAGAAGTCCGGTGATCAGCGCCAGCATCATCAGCTGTCCGGTTGTATCAGCAAGATATTTAAGCACGATAGGTTCCTCTTTTTCTAAGCAGTCGCAATGCGCTGCACTCGGATCCTGCAAAGGTTCCGGGTACAGCGCACTCTTTTTTTGATGTAAGCGGCAGTTCGTCCGCATCTGATGCAGGCGGCTTCCTCCGCCCCGCCTCACTCCGCTCCCGCGGCCGGGGCGCGCGGAATCATCCGCGGCGGAGCGCTTCCGCGCCCCGTCAGATTCTGTCAGGCGTTATCAGATGCCCCACTGCGGGGTGTAATCCCAGCCCTCGAAGGTGTAGCTGAGGTTGCCGTCCGCGAAATACGTATCGAAGGAGCCGCCGGGGCCCGTCTCGGAATCCGTGTGAAGGAGATAGCCGTTCTCTTCCGGATTGTGGATCGTGATGGTGAGGCTGTAGGTGTCGGCGTTCGGAAGAGCGATGTTGGCGCCGTAGTGCGGGCCGTCGGAAGCGCTCATGGTCATGAAGGTGCCGGAAGCGGCCGTCTCGCCGTCGGATCCGACTACTTCATAGTCAACCGTAAGATACGGGACCCAGTCGCCAAGGCCGAAGCCGAGGTCGTTCTCAAGGGCGGAGATGTCCGCTTCGAGATGGATGTTGAAGCCTTCGATGCTCTCATTGCCGTTGCTCATGGGGACCGGCTGGAAATAAACCGCGGAGAGATTCATGAAGCCGACTTCCTCGTCTTCAAAAATCGGGTACTCCGTGAATCCGGCTGCGTCGCCGGGCGCTGCCGCCGCAAAGACATTGGCCGTGAAAGCCATCGCCGTGATGGCGCCGACGATGATGGATGTAAGTGTTCTCTTCTTCATGGTTACCTCCTGGTTGTAGAATGATGTTGTGCTTCTATAATTCACCGGAAAACACGGGGGCTGTCCGGGAATCATCTTTCTGTTGTGTCCCGCGTCTTCCGCGCTCACCGCTCTTCCTGCGGGCCGTTCTCCGCGAGAACCTCCCTGACGATCTGCGTGACCAGCGCGCGCAGCTCCGCCTCTTTTTCGGCCTTCTCCTTCGCCTCGGCCTCCGCTCTCTCGGCGGCCCGTCTCGCCTCGGCTTCCGCGTGAATGGCGCGGTTCTTCTTCGTCTGGACCACAAAGATGATGATCGTGATGACGAGAAGGATCAGCTGGGGAACCAGCGTCTGCAGGATCGGGTAGATGCCCAGCACGTCAAGCACATCGGTGTAGGGGATCCACTGCAGCCACACCGGGGACGTCGCCGTAAACACGTCGCCTTCGATGAGCTCCTTGATGCCGCCTCCCAGGAAGGAGATCGACATGACGAACATCAGAATGCTCGTGGCGGTGAAGAACGGCTTGATCGGGATCCGGATGCTCAGCAGGTGGATCGCCAGGTAGACGAACACGAGGCAGACGGCGCCGACCACAAACCCGGCCCAGACCATCTCGATGTTGTCGCCGGCGAGCATCGGCTGGAAGAACAGGACCACCTCCGCGCCTTCCCGGAACACCGCGAGGAACGCCGTGGCCGCCAGCGCGAACACGCTTCCGCTCTCGCTTCCGCGCTCCGCCTTGCTCTTGATGTAGGACGTCCAGGCGTCCGTCTCCGACTTGGAGAGCATCCAGTTGCTGACGTAGTAGAGCACGCACACCGCGATGAGGGCGGTGACGCCTTCGATGATCTCCTGGTTCGCCGTGTTGGCCAGCTTGAGCTGATTGAGGAGCCACGCGAGCACGAAGCTCAGGATGATGCCGAGAACGGATCCGAAGTAAACCGGGCGGACCAGCCTCTTCTTTCTCTTCTCGTCCGCGCCCGCGGATTTGATGAGGTAGGCGATGATCGCTCCGACGATGAGGATCGCCTCAAAGCCCTCGCGGAGAATGATGGAGAAGCAGGCGATGAACGTCGCCATGGCGGCGGATCTCTGCGTTCCCGCGGCCTCCGTGCTTCCCGAGGAATCGGAGGAGCTGTCGTCCGAGACGCCGTCCAGGGCGTTCGCGTCCGTGTGGAGCATGCTCCTTAAGGTCTCGCACTCGGCGTTGAAATCCTCCTGCGGGCCGCCCGCCTTCGCCACGGCCTTGGCGGCCGCGAACTGAAGCTCCATCTCGGACTTTCTCGCCCCCGAGATGTAGCCCATCGCGATGCGCTCGAAGCCGGTCGTCTCATAGTAGCCGTAGTAGGCGTTCTGGATCGCCTTGTAGGCCCCGTCCGCGTCTCCCGCCGCGTACATCTCCTCGGCGGCGTCGATCACCGTATCCATCGCGGCGGCGACGTCATTCCATGTGACCGCGGCCGCCCCGGAGGCCTTCCATTCATTCCAGGTCGCCAGATACTCCGTATCCGTCGCGACGCTCCGGGCGCCGAGCACCAGCATCGACAATGCGGTGAGCAGTACGAGGAAACGCGCTCCTAATGTTCTTTTGATGCTTTTCACGTTAGTCTCACTCTTTTCTGTTTGATAATGGTCATATAATAAATGAAATATTCAACGACTCATAATTAAAATAATTCGCTTTCAGTTTCATTTATCTAACTCCGACATTATACAACCGGCTGTCACCGTTCGGTTGTCTGATATTGACTTTTAATCGTCATTTCAGGCCGGACGGCACAGCCGCTCACTTCTTCTCAGGCCGAACCGCGCCGCGGTTCTCCGCTCTCCACCCGGAGCCGGGCCGCGGAGGCGGTCATTCTCTCTCCAGTTTTCCGCCGCTCATCCGGAAGCGGATGTCGCCGAAATCCGCCGCGTCCCTGTCGTGGGTCACCAGGAGCACGGCCGCTCCCCTGTCCGCTTCCTCCCGGAACGCCTCCAGCACGATCCGGGTATTCACGTCGTCCAGATCCCCCGTCGGCTCGTCGGCCAGAAGGATCTCCGGCTCCATCAGAAGGGCGCGGGCGATCGCGGCCCTGCGCAGCTCTCCTCCCGACAGCTCCGACGGCATGACGCCGGCAAGCTCCGCGATGCCGAACCGCTCCAGCAGGGCGGCCGCCTTCTCCTCCGCCCCGGGGACGTCCTTCTTCCGGCACAGGGCCCGGGGAAGCAGGACGTTTTCGAGAACGGTGAGGGCCGAGAGCGCGCTTTTCACCTGGGGCACCAGCCCGATATGCTCGTTCCGCAGCCTTGAGATCTCCTCGTCGCCCAGGGAATAGAGATCGGCGTCGTCCAGCAGGACCCGCCCCGTCGTCGGCCGCAGCAGCCCCGCCAGGATATTGAGGAGAGTGCTCTTGCCGCTGCCGGAGTGCCCGGAGATCACGGTGATCTTCCCCGGCTCCGGAGAGAAGTCCGTCTGCGCCAGGGCGGTGAATACGTTGGATTCTCCCCGGCGCCGTATAAATTGTCTGCTGATGCCTTCTGCTTTCAGTCTCATTGCCGGTCCCCCCGAAGAATCAGGGCGGTATCCGCCCTGCTGATGCGAAGCGCGCTGAGCCCGGAGGCGAGCGACCCGGCGGCCGCGGAGATCACCACGGCCAGGACGGCGTACAGCGCCGCGGTCCCGGCGCCGGGGAGCAGGAACGGCATGCCGAAGGACGTCTCGATCAGGCCTCCGAAGGCTGTCGTGACCAGAAGCGCCAGCAGAACGCCGATGAGGCTCCCCGCCGTACAGACGAGAAAGGCCTCCCGGACCAGCAGCAGGCCCACCGTCTTTCCGGAGGCTCCCACCGCGCGGAGCACGGCGTACTCGCCCCTTCTCTCGTTTGAAATCATCATAAAGGCCACCGCCAGCACCGCCAGGCCGAGAATCCAGATCACGACCACGAGCCCGCCGATCACGTCCGAGGTGCCGGCAAGCCGGTCCGCGACGTCGCTGATGAGATTCTGTGAGCGGAATGCCTCCACCTTCCTCACGTGGATGTTGATGTCGCCGAGGACCTCGTCGACGGAGGTGCCGTCCGCCACATTGATCAGGACGCAGGAGACGATCCGGTCCGGGTCGACGTCGCCGAAGTCGAACAGCTTCTTCTCCTTGGCGGCCTCGATCAGGGTTTTCACGGTCTCCTCGCTTGCGTAGACCGCCGTGTCGAGGTAGGTCCCCGTCTTGTTGAGCCGCGCCGCGACATGGCAGTCCGAGCCGTAGAACGTCAGCACGTCCCCGGCGAAGGCGTTGAGATCCGCACCGACCAGAATCTCCATGTAATCCAGGGTCCCCCGGAAGGAGCTCTGGATCCAGGGCGCGATGGTAAAGTCCGTCTCGGGGTCATAGCCTATGATCTGGACCGCGGCGGAGCAGCAGCCCGAGCTGGTGGAGGCCAGGAAGAACTGCTCCGAGATCTGGCCGACTCCGTCCATCGCGCGGATCTTGTCGACGACGTCCCGGTCCATGTAGAAATAGCCCGGGTTTCCCTGGAGGACAAGATTCGAGAACTGCTTTTTCGTGACGGCCTCATAGGGCACGACCATGATATCCGCTCCGAGCTTTGCCCTCAGCGAGGACAGCCCCGCCCGAAGCCCCGAGATCACCAGGACACCGGAAAGGATCGAAAAGCTGAGGAACGCCGCCAGGAGAACCAGCGAGACGCTCCTCACAGGCTTCCTCTGCAGATTTTTCAGAGGAATCTGACTTTTCCTGAGCATGCTAACCCTCCGTCCCCCGCCGCCGGACCGTTCCCCTTGTGCGGCGGGAGCTTTCATTTTAGTTATTAAGACTAAACCATTATACAATAAATCAATTTTCATGCAAGGCTATTCTGTGATAGAATGACCTATATATCATTTGTTAGTCTTATCGTATTTCCGATTAAACTATTTCATCACTGACAGAAGGTACATACAAGCGATGACGGATGAAGAGTGGGGCGCGATCAGCAGACGGGACGGCAGTTACGACGGAAGATTCTTCTACGGGCGGAAAACCACAAAGAAGGTCTGCCGCCCTTCCTGCCCTGTCCGCCTGTGCAGCCCGAAAAACATCATCATTTTCCGGACCTTTGAGGAGGCGGCGGACGCCGGATACACGCCCTGCAGGAGATGCCGCCCCGATCTGCCCTGGTGGAACGGGGCGAGCGCGGAGCTGGCGGAGACGGCGCGCCGGTACATAGACCGGCACTACGCCGAGAAGTT
>CACYDL010000241.1 GCA_902773195.1 uncultured Lachnospiraceae bacterium | reverse complement strand
TTGCTCGTCTGCCAATTCCGACACTTCCGCGTTTCGCGGCTGAAGGGTATCTCCCTTCGAGCGAACAAGATTATTATATGCACGGGGGTCATCGTTGTCAACCTCAATTTTGAATTTTGTCAAAAATCGGAATTGTATATTCATTAAAACACAAAGAAAAATGCCGAAAAAACGGCCCATCGTAGATATCTGATATATTGCACTTGAATATCTTCCTCAAAATAGGTATAATCACGTACAGCACAGGTTTTGGAACCGGTGTATGTTTGTGCCTGTGTTTATGTAATCATCTTCTCCATCCCACGGCCCGGGATCCGGCGCCGGGATGCCCCGCCGGGAAGCGGGACCGCCGCCGGTCCGCAGACGCTTCCGCCGCACTCGTCCGAAGGATGAAGCGCGCGGCCCGGGGCGGTCGGGAGATACTTTCAGGATATATACGGCTGCTGTCCTGCGGACAGGCGCGGCTTCCGGCATCCGGGAGACGCCTGACCGCGCCGAGGCCTGCGGCCGGTCCGCATAGTTCCAGAATAACGGAGGCAACATGGCTATCAACGTAACCCGATCCTCACTTCCGGATATAGAGGAATACATTGAAGAAATCAGACCGATCTTCGAAAGCCATATTCTCACGAATATGGGGCCTGTCTATAAGAAATTTCAGCATCAGCTGATTGATTATCTTGAGGTGCCCTATCTTTCGCTCTTCGTGAACGGCCATATGGCGCTGGAACTGGCTGTCCAGGCGCTGGACCTCAAGAGAGATCACGGGGAAGTGATCACGACTCCGTTTACCTTTGTGTCCACCACGCACGCCATCGTCAGAAACGGGCTGAATCCCGTGTTCTGCGACATCAGGGAAGACGACTATACGCTGGATCCGTCCAAGATCGAGGCGCTGATCACGGACAAGACGGTCGCGATCATGCCGGTTCACGTGTACGGCAATATCTGCGATGTGGAAGAGATCGACAGGATCGCCAAAAAGCACGGGCTCAAGGTGATCTATGACGGGGCCCATGCCTTCGCCGAAAAGTACAAGGGCGTCGGCATCGGCAATTTCGGCGACGCCGTCATGTTCAGCTTCCATGCGACGAAATGCTTCAACTCCATCGAGGGAGGTGCCATTTCGTTCCAGGATGAAAAGTACAGAAAGCCGCTGCACGAGCTGAAGAACTTCGGCATTCACAATTCCGAGGTGGTCGATTCCATTGGCTGCAACGCCAAGCTCGATGAGTTCCGCGCCGCCATGGGAATCTGCAATCTCCGGAGAATGGATACCTGCATGGCGAAGCGCAAGGCGGTCTATGAGCGCTACAACGAGAGGCTCAAGGGCGTGCCCGGCATCCATTTCTGCAGGCCCAATCCGAACGCCACCAGCAATTATGCCTATTATCCCCTCGTGTTCGACCGCGAGGAGTTCGGCATCAGCAGGGACGACATCTACGGGCGCCTGCTCGAGCATGACGTTCACGCCAGGAAGTATTTCTATCCCGCGATCAACGAGCAGGCTGTCTACAGAAACGTCTACAACAGCTCCAATACGCCGATCGCGCACAGGATCTCCCTCAACATCCTCACGCTCCCGATCTACGAGGAGCTTACGCTCGATGAGGTGGATCTGATCTGCGACGTGATCCTGGAGAAGTGACGCCGGCGCCGCGGTCTGCGCGGCAGGATGATCTGATTTGAATACCCGGAACCGCGCCTCGCGCGGGGGACTCATTATGGACGGCTCAGCGGCTGCGGCGGTTATTGCCGCGGAAGGCTGAGCTTTTTCTTTTAAGACCGGAGGGGATGGGAGACACCTATGAATATCTGGATTACCGGCGCGGGAGGTTTTCTCGGAAGCTGTCTGACAGAGCGTCTTCTGGCCGGCGGGACGGACTGCGTCACGGCGCTCACGTCCCGTCCCGATGAGCTGAGGAGGAAAGTGCCGGACAACGGATGCCTGAGGGTGCTGGACGCGGATCCCGCCGGCCTTTTCTCCGGCGGGGACGTCGCGGACGCCGTGCTGGTGAACTGCGCGTTTCCGCGCAGCGCGGACGGCCCGGGCATGGCGTCCGGCCTCAGCTACGTCAGCCGTGTGCTGGAGCAGGCGGCGGAGGCGGGCTTCGGAGGCGTGGTCAACATCTCCTCCCAGAGCGTCTACGACGGAAAGAGGACGGAGCCGGCAGACGAACATTCACCGCTGTGCCCCGACACCCCCTACGCCGTGGGAAAGTACGCCTCGGAGCTTCTGACCGCCGCGGTCTGCCAGGAGCGCTATACCAACATCCGACTCGCGAGCCTGATCGGGCCGGGGTTTGACCAGAGGATCACGAACAAGCTCGTCGACGCCGCCCTGGCCAAGAAGGAGCTCCGCGTGAAGCGGAACCGGCAGGTATTCGGCTTTCTGGACGTCCGGGACGCGGCGGAGGGCATCATCCGCCTGATCAGGACGGATCCCGCCGGGTGGAAGCCCGTCTACAATCTCGGGAACGGCGCCGGCTACACGCTGCCTGAAATCGCTGCGACGGTGGCGGAGGTGCTTCTGGAGATCCGCGGCATGGAAATCCGCGTCGTAGAGGAAGAGAATGAAACCGCCTCGAACTCTTCGGTGAAGGCCGGTCTTCTGGAGCGGGACACCGGTTTTGCCGCCGGGATGACACTCAAGGAAAGTATCAGAACAATAGCGCTGGAGAAGATTAAGCAGTATGAGCATAGCGACTGAGCTTTACAAAAAGCTGATAGTGAGCGACATCAAGAACACGGAAGAGGAGCCCGATGTGGGCGCCTGGTACGCGTTTCTTGATTCCCTCCCCGAGCCGGCGGACTGCTTCGAGGAGGCCTACAACAAATACAGATGCCGGCTTCAGTATGTTCCGGAGGGCAAGACGCGCTTTCTGAATTTCGCGTCCTTTTTTGTGCTGGCTTCGGCGCTTCCCAGAATCAGGGGAAAACATGAGCCGCTTCCCCCTCTTCAGGGGAACACCCTGATGCCCGAGGCGCGGGAAGACGTGCATTACAGCGACGTTCTTCCGCCGGAGCTTCCCGGCAAATACGACGGCATGAAGATCGTGAAGCAGACCGCCGCCCGGTACGGGGATCTCTCGTCCGAGGCGCTGGAGCTCTACAATACCGTCGTCCGCCGGTATCCCGGAGAGTACCATTTCCACCTCTGGGTGCTGAAGGAACTGTCCAATCACAGCAGATATATCAGGCTCTACAATCCCGCCGCCACCGCCGTCTACGTCAACGAGCGGAACATCGCGGGGCCGATTCTCACATATCTCTATGAAATCAGCGGCAGAAAGCTCATATCGTTCATGCACGGGGACTACCTTCTCCAGATGATCCAGGCCTACATGGATTTCTCCGAGTACTATGTCTGGAACGAGGAATACATCGATATGTTCCGGAACGATCTGCGCTGCAGGATCAGGAACTACTTCATCACGACGCCGGGCAAGCTCACCAAGAAGTGGAACCTGGAAAACGTGGAGCCCGATCATTACTGCACCTACTATTTTTCCGGAGAGAGCACCGCTTCCGTCCGGAAGCTCGCGGTGGTGTTCAGGGAGATGGAGAAGAAGGGAAAGAAGTGCCTGGTGAGGCCCCATCCGAGATATTCGCACCTGGACCTGATCGAGGAATGCTTCGAGCCTTCCATGATCGAGTATCCCAGGGAGGTCTCGATGGAGGAATCCCTCGGCCGGACGAAATACGTCGTCGGCCTCCACACCACTGTCCTGAGCGAAGCCCAGGTGGAAGGAAGAACTGCCGTGATCGACGACATCTCCGATCCGGAGCAGTTCATGAATCTTGAGAAGCGAAAATTCGTCGTACTCCGGAAAGAGCACAAGCTGCTCTCCGAGATTGTCTGATAACCGTTTAAGAGGTGGATCTATGCTGGAAAAAGGAGAATACAGGGCGCCGCAGCCGGCAGGTACGGTTCTGGATATCGGGCGCCTGTTCAGAGCGGTATGGAGAAACGCGCTTCCGATACTTACAGCGGCGCTGCTGGTTTCGCTGCTGATGGCCGCCAGGTGCGCCTACTTTGAAAAGCCGACATACAGATCGGCGTTTACCCTCGCGGTGAGCAACAAATCCTCCGACATCAAGGCGACGCTGGCGAAGTCGTCCGATCTGTCCGCTTCGGCCAGAATCGCGACGACCTACGTCGAGACGATGCGGTCGAGCAAGGATTTTGTGAGGGCTGTCATCCAAAAAGCCGGGCTGGAGGGAACCTATTCCGTGGACAGGATCCTTTCCTCCTTTACGGCCGAGAGAAGAGCGGAGGACACGACCCAGGTCGCTGTCGCCGTGACGATGAACCGGGCGGAAGACTGCGTCAGAATCGCCTGCGCCATGGCGGACGTGATCACGGACATGCTTCCGGAGATCATCAGAGGGTCTTCGGTCATGGTGCTGACCAGTCCCCTGGATGCCGCCTCGCGCTCGACGGCGGACGTAAAGGGGAACGCGATGAAAGGCTTCCTGTTCGGTCTGGCGGCGGCTCTCGTGCTGGTTGTGCTCGCCGACATCTTCGACCGGAGGGTCTGGTCGGTCCGGGAGCTCGGATCCCTTGCCTTCGGGAGAGACGTCTTTGTGATACCCGCGACGAGATCGGAGACGACGGCGCCCGTCGGAGACGATGATCCCCGCTACCGCGACGCCTTCAAGCTGATGCGGGTGAAGCTCTCCTCGGAGCGCTCCGGGACGGGACGCGCGCTGGGCGTGACAAGCGCCGAGGACGCGGCCGGCAAGAGCACCGCGGCTGTCAATCTGGCCGTGGTGGCGGCGGCAAGGGGTGAGAAGGCGGTCGTCGTCGACGCCAACTTCCGAAAACCCTCCGTCGGCGCGATGATCGGCTGTGAGTCCGGCGCGGGGCTCTGCGACGTACTGGCGGGAAAGGCCGCGGCGGAGGAAGCGGTGGTCCGCACCTCCTTCGGGTTTGACGTGGTGACGGCCGGGGGACTGGATCAGGATCCCACCAGACTGCTTGATTCCGAGGCCATGAACCGGTTTGCGGCCGCCCTCAGGGAGAAGTACGACTGGGTGATCGTGGATCTTCCCGGATCCCACAGGTATCCCACCGACGTGCTTCTGTGCAGCGAGTCCCTGGACGGGATCCTGTTCGTGGTACGGGAGAGCCGGTCGGATCT
>CACYDL010000240.1 GCA_902773195.1 uncultured Lachnospiraceae bacterium | reverse complement strand
GTCAGCAGCACGTCCGCGGGATTGCCGCTGCCCTTTCCCCGGGAGGCCTTGTCCAGCTCGTTGATGATGAAGACGAGATTGGATTCCCCGGCGGCGTAGAAGGACTCCATGATGATGCCGGGCTTCGCGTTGGTGTAGATCCGGGAGCTTCCCGTGAGCTGCCCCGGATCGTTGATGGAGCTCATGTCGAGGGTGGACCAGGGAAGCCGGAGAATGCGGGCGACGGCGTAGGCGATCTGGGACTTGCCCGTCCCCGCCGGCCCGATCAGCAGGATCCCGTAGGCAGGAAGCGTGTGGGTCCGGTTGATCTGGATCACCGTCTCGATGATTCTCTGCTTCACGGACTCCAGGCCGTAGAGCTCCTGGTCCAGGATCCGGCGGGCCTCCTCCGGATCGATCCGCTCGAAGTAGCTGGTCTTCCAGCGGATATTGAGCATGATGGACAGGGCGCGCTGCGCGTGCCTTCTCTCCTCCGCCGTCACCTCCCCGGAGCGCGCCACCGCGAGGTTCCGCCTCGCCCAGAGCCGGATGTTGTCCGGGAGGGTCCGGCCGGCGCAGCTTAAGAAGTCCGTGATGCTCTGAAGCGAGGTGAGCTTCATATCGTCTCCGCTCTCCTCCGCCTCGTCCTCCTCCGGCTCCTCCTTCGGCGCGTTGGAGGTGAGGAGTCTTTCGATCATAAACTGGAGGAATCCGTCCTCCGCCGACAGCCTCGTGTCCCCGCCGCCGGCCACCTCCCGGATGCGGTAGACCGCGTATCCGTCGGGACGGTTCTCTCCGGAGAGACGGACGTTGATATGGTTTTCCCCGAGCCACCGGAGGAGGCTCGTAAACCGGGCGTCGATCCGCAGAATATCCACCGGGACCACGCCCTCTTCTCCCGTGAACTCAAAGGAAGTCCGCCTGACCGGGTTGGTGAACCGGCCCGGCGCGTGGTGCGGCCACCGGCCGGCGGAATTGTCGAGTACAAGGATCGGTTTTTCCGGAGAGGCGGTCTGTTCATCGGACGGAAATACCGTCCAGGTGCAGACCGGCTGCCCTTCCTCCGGCGCGTGTTTGAAATCAAAGACCGGCATAAGTAGTCTCCTTCATCCTGTATAGGCCCGGAAGCCTCCCTCCCGGGCGGGTCTTTCAGCTTTGCGGCAGTTTTTTCTTGAGGACAGCCACCGTCTCGACGTGCTGGAGCTGCGTGAACGGGAACATATCGAAGGATCCCGCCTTTACAGTGCGGTATCCCAGGGCCGCGAACCGGCCCAGGTCCCTCGCGAGAGTCTCCGGGCAGCAGGACACATAGACGATTCTCTCCGGACCGACGGACGCCGCTGCAGAAATGAAGGCCTCCGTGGAGCCGCTTCTGGGCGGATCCATAAAAATCACGTCCGCCTTTTTCTTCTCCGCCGCCATCTCCGTCAGGAACTCTCCGGCGTCTCCCGTGCAGAAGGTGCAGTTGGAGACGTCGTTCAGCTTCGCGTTGACGACGGCGTCGCGGACCGCCTCCCGGTTCAGCTCGATGCCGATGACCTTCTTCGCGAAGCCCGAGGCCGCGATCCCGATGGTCCCGATGCCGCAGTAGGCGTCGATCACCGTCTCCTTTCCGGTGAGTCCGGCGCAGCGCACCGCCTCGGTATACAGCTTTTCTGTCTGGACGGGGTTTACCTGGTAGAAGGAGCCCGGGGAAATCCGGAATTTCCTGCCGCACAGCTCGTCCGTGATAAAGCCCCTGCCGAACACTGCCTCTTCCCGGTCTCCCAGAACCATGGACGTGGGCCGGTTGTTGACGTTGATGACCAGGGTCGTGAGCTCGGGATGGATCCTCCTGAGCTCGCGGACGAAATTCTTCTTTCCGGGCATCACCGGAGAGGTGAGCACGAGCACCGCCATGATCTCCCCCGTCGCGCGGGCCGTCCTGACGAGGACGTGCCTGAGGAGTCCGACGCCGGTGTCCTCGTTGAATGCCTTGATCCGGAAGGAGGCGGCCAGCTCCAGAATATCGGAGATCAGGCGGTCGGCCGCCTCGTCTTCGATCAGGCACTCCTTCACGGGAACCACCTTGTGGGTTCCCTCCGCGTAGATGCCGGATACGTGCCGGTCCCGCTTCCCGGACTTCTCAAAGGAGACGACCCGGTGGGCCTTGTTCCGGTAATGCAGGGGATCCTCCATGCCCGTCATCCCGCTTAAGTTTACATAAGGCTTCAGCAGTTTTCTCACATAGGCCTCTTTTTCGGCGAGATAGCCGCCGTAATCCCGGCCGATAAACTCGCAGCCTCCGCATTTTTTCCTGTAAGGACACGTCGCCGTCTCCCGTCCCGCGGCGGGGGCGGCGGAAGTTTCCCTCGCATCCGAACCCGGGTTTTCCTTCATGTCAGGTCGTTTCCCCTTCCTCATCTGATATTGGCCAGATCCCTGATCACCTCGGCCGCCAGCATCAGGCCGGCCGCCGGAGGGACAAAGGCGGTGCTGCCGGGAATGCGCTTCTTCCTCCGGTCCTCCCCGTCCTGTTCTCCGGACAGCCGGAACAGCGGCGTTCTCGCCGGCTCATCCGTCCAGACCACCTTCAGCTCCGTGACGCCCCTTTTCCTCAGCTCTCTTCTCATCACCTTCGCCAGGGGATCGTTTTCCGTCCGGAAAAGATCCGTCACGGTCAGGCGCGACGGGTCCAGCTTGTTTCCCGTACCCATGGAGCTGATCACCGGTACGCCCTCCGCTCTGGCGCGGAGGATGATATCGATCTTCGCCGTCACCGTGTCAATCGCGTCCACCACGTAATCGAAGACGGAAAAATCGAACAGGGACGCGTTTTCCGGCAGGTAGAAGCAACGGTGCTTCGTCACATGGGCGTCCGGGTTGATCTCCAGGATCCGATCCTCCGCCGCGTCCGTCTTGTACCGCCCGATGGTTCGGTGGGTCGCGAGGATCTGCCGGTTGAGGTTGGTGACGTCGACCACGTCGTTGTCGATCACGTCGATGGCGCCGACGCCGCTGCGGGCGAGGGCCTCGACGCAGGTTCCGCCCACGCCTCCGACCCCGAATACGGCCACGCGGCATTCCCCGAGCCTCCCAAGAGCCTCCTCTCCCAGAAGCATCGCCGTACGTTCAAACTGTCTTTTCATGAAAATACCGTTTCCCCTGCAGAATCGGGATCCCTGTCCGCGAAAAGACAGGGATCCCGTGACTCATCTGCGTTTCTGCCGTTTTCACCCGATGGAATCGATCAGCTCCAGAGAATGCTCCTCATTCATCGTGACGCACATTTCAATGAACCTGTCCAGCGGCACGCCGTGCAGCTGCTTATTGCCCCGGATATTGATCGAGACGGTTTCGTTCTCCGCCTCCTGGGCGCCGAGAACCAGGATATACGGATCCTTGTAGTTCTTGTAGGTCTTGATCTTCTCCTTCATGTTCCGGTCGGTGTAATCGACCTCAAACCGGATGTGGTTCTTCCGGAGAAGCTCCGCCACCTTCGCGGCGTACTCGTTGTGCTCTGTGCGGATCGGCACGATGCCGACCTGGACCGGGCTCAGCCAGAACGGGAAGGATCC
>CACYDL010000239.1 GCA_902773195.1 uncultured Lachnospiraceae bacterium | reverse complement strand
TGACGATGATCATCATTTCCCATAAGCTCAACGAGGTCGCCTACGTCGCGGATAAAATAACCGTTGTCCGTGACGGTGCCACGATCGAGACCATTGACAACCACGGCACCGAGCCTGTCAGTGAAGAGCGCATCATCAAGGGCATGGTCGGCCGCGAGATGACCAACCGCTTTCCGAAGCGTGAAGGCGTCACCGTGGGCGATATCCAGCTGGAAGTGGACAACTGGACGGTGCATCATCCCCTTTATCCGGAGCGCAAGGTGGTCGACAATGTGTCCATGTACGTCCGCAAGGGCGAGGTCGTCGGTATCTACGGTCTGATGGGCGCCGGCCGGACGGAACTGGCCATGAGCATCTTCGGCCAAACCTACGGCGTGAACATCACCGGCACGATGAAGATCGACGGTAAAGAGGTGAAGATCAAAAAGGGCGCGGACGACGCGATCAAGCACAAGATCGCCTACGTGACCGAAGACCGGAAGGGCAACGGCCTGGTGCTGAGCCAGTCCATCAAGGTGAATACCTCCCTGGCGCACCTGGACGCGATTTCCAATCACATGGTCATTGACGGCGATAAGGAATATGCCGTTGCGGAAGAGTACCGCGCCAAGCTGAAGACAAAGACACCGAGCGTGGAACAGCTGGTGGGCAACCTGTCCGGCGGTAACCAGCAGAAGGTACTGCTGGCGAAATGGATGTTCGCGGAACCGGATATCATGCTGCTGGACGAGCCGACACGCGGTATCGACGTCGGCGCCAAGTACGAGATCTACTGCATCATCAACGACCTGGCGGCAGCCGGAAAATCGGTCATCATGATCTCTTCCGAGCTCCCGGAGGTTCTCGCCATGAGCGACCGCATCTATATCATGAACGCGTCCAGGATCATCGGCGAGATGAAGGCTTCCGAGGCGACGCAGGAGAATATTATGGCGGCGATCCTTAAGTCAGGAAGGGGGGATTGACCATGAAGACGGATTCTATCGGGGCTCTTGTCAAGAAAAACATGATGGTCATCGCGCTTGTCGTGGTCACGATCTTCTTCGCCATCAGCACGGGCGGAAAGATTCTCTACGCGCAGAACATCAACAACCTGATTTCCCAGAACGGCTATGTGTTCGTCCTGGCGGCGGGCATGCTGCTCTGCATCCTGACCGGAGGCAACATCGACCTCGCCGTGGGCTCGGTGGTGTGCTTCACCGGCGCCATCGGCAGCGTGATGATGGCGGCGGGACTGCCCGCGGGCCTGGCGGTGCTCGTCATGCTCGCCGTCGGACTTGCCATCGGCATGTTCCAGGGCTTCTGGATCGCCTGGATCTCCGTGCCTCCCTTCATCGCCACCCTCGCCGGCATGTACGCCTTCCGCGGCCTGTCGAACGTGGTGCTGAACGGTCTGACGATCGGCATTGAGAACACCGCGTTCCTCCGGATCTTCGGCGGCGGCGCCGACTGCTACGTCCCGGATTTCCTCGGGAAGGGCGGCGGCCTCAATCTCACCTGTCTCGCCGTCGGCGTGATCGGAACGCTTCTCTACGTCATCCTGACGGTCCGCGGCTGGGCGGTCAGAAAGAAGAAGGGCATCGGCTCCTCCAATCTCACCGGCGACGCGGCGCGCATGGTCATCGTCAGCGCGCTGATCCTCTGGATCACCTACAAGCTGGCCAGCTACAAGGGCATTCCGTCCGTTCTGATCTGGATCGCCCTCGTCCTTCTGATCTACGGCTATATCACAAGGAACACCGCCATCGGCCGCTACTTCTATGCTGTCGGCGGAAACGAGAAGGCCACCAGGCTTTCCGGCGTCAACACGAATATGGTCTATTTCGTCGCCTATGCGAACATGGGACTTCTGGCCGGCCTCGCGGGCATCCTGACGGTCGCGCGAGCGACCTCCGCCCAGCCCACCTACGGCCAGGGCTATGAGATGGACGCCATCGCGTCCTGCTTCATCGGCGGCGCGTCCGCCTACGGCGGCGTCGGCAAGATCACCGGCGTCATCATCGGCGCGACCCTGATGGGCATCATCAACCAGGGCATGAGTATCATGAGCATCTCGGCCAACTATCAGAGAGCGGTCAAGGGACTCGTTCTTCTGATCGCGGTTCTGGTGGACGTCCTGTCCAAGAAGGAAAAGGCATAAGGAGGGCGGATGAGAATGAAAAAGAGTGTTTCATCGGTATTAAAAGAAAATACAATGATCATCGTCCTTGTCGTGGTCTACCTTTTCTTCACCCTCCAGACACGCGGACAGATGTTCCAGCCGCTTAACTTCTACAACCTGATCACGCAGAACGCGTACGTCTATATTCTCGCGAGCGGCATGCTGATGTGCATGCTCACCGGCGGCAATATCGACCTCTCCTGCGGCTCCTTCGTGTGTCTCGTCGGAGCGATCGGCGCGTACTTTATGACCATCAGGGGCCTCAACACGGCCGTCTCCATCATCCTGATGCTGCTCATCGGCATCGTGTACGGCGTGATCCTGGGCTTCCTGATCGCCTACGTGAACATCCCGCCGTGGATCGCGACCCTGGCCGGCTACCTCGCCTTCAGAGGCCTCGGCACCGCGGTTCTCTCCGGCAACAGCTCCACGGGCTCCATCAGCGTCGCCGCAAAACCCGGCTTCCTGAATCTGTTCTTCGGCAAGCTCTTCAGCACCAAGCTCAACGTGCTCAATATCCCCTGCATCGCGGTGGGAATCGTCGCGGCGGTGCTCGTGGTGGTGCTCAACACAGCTTCCCGGGCCACCAAGCTGAGGAAGGGCTATGAGGCGGATTCCGCCCAGGCGGTTCTGATCAAGTCCGTGCTCGAGGCGGCGGTGATCCTTCTCGTCGCCTACAAGCTCGCCCTGGCGGGCGGCATCCCGACGCCCCTCGTATGGGTCGCGGTGCTGGTTCTGATCTACAGCTTCATCACGGACAAGACGACCATCGGCCGCCACTTCTACGTGGTCGGCGGCAACCGTGAGGCGGCCCGCCTGTCCGGCGTCAATACGAAGCGCATCATGTTCCTCGCCTACCTCAACATGGCGATCCTCAGCGTGGTCACCACCTGGGTCGTCCTCGCGAGATTTACGGCCGCCAATTCCACGGCGGGCACGAACTACGAGATGGACGCCATCTCCGCCTGCGTCGTCGGCGGCGTCTCCGCTTACGGCGGAGCGGGCAGGATCTTCGGCATGGTCGTCGGCGCCACGCTGATCGGCGTGATCAACCTGGGCATGAGCCTCATGAATATCGACGCGAACTACCAGAAGGTGGTCAAGGGCGTGGTTCTTCTCGGCGCCGTGGCGTTCGATATCATCTCCAAGAGACGCGCGAAATAAGGTAAAACAGAGGGATCCGGTTCCCCGGGTCCGGTCACGAAGGGTTCGCCTCAAAACGGCGGACCCTTTTTTTCCCGGAGGGAAGAGGCGCACCGGGGCAGAGCGGCCGCGCCCCGGCAGCGGGCGAAGCCGGCGCGGGG
>CACYDL010000238.1 GCA_902773195.1 uncultured Lachnospiraceae bacterium | reverse complement strand
CGCCGCTTCATACGGAAAATAGGCCGCCTCATCCGGACGGCCCCGCCGGAAAGGACGGAGACGTCCTTCTCCTCACCGCGAAGGCGGTTCCTCTGTGCATTCTTCCCGGGAATGAGTACACGACCTACGTGTTCTACACGAAGGGAAACGGCTCCTCTCCGGACTACAGAACCGACCGGCGGCCGGAGGAGGCCGGCATCCGCCTCCTCACCCTGGGGGAGGAAGACGCCCTCCGGGCGGTAAAAATCACGATCGGCGGCTGCGGCTACCTCCTGATCACCGGGGAGGGAGACGATCTCATCGGGGCGGAAGCCGCGCCCGACGGAAGCACGGAGAAGGCCGCTTCGCTGACGGAGGAGCCCTCCGTGAACGGAAGGGAAGGACGGGGAGAGCGTGTTCTCCCGTTCCTGCGCTCCGTCGTGACAGCGGAATGCCGGCCGGCGGTCCGCGCCTTTCCGGCGCTGCCCCGCTGCCCCGAGGGCTTCACGCGCAGGGACGACGACGGGTGCTTCGCTGTCTACGAGTACGAAGGAACCCTCGTCAATCCCCTGGAGGCATGCCTCTCCCCGGAGGAGCCGGCGGACGCTCCGTCCTCCGGCGGCAGATACGGCGCCGGAGACCGCGGGGATCTTCCGGAGAGCCCGGATCTCCCGGGCCGCGCGAAAGAGGGCCGTTCCCCCGGACCCCTGCGCTGCCGTCTCAGCGTCTCCGGGATTCAGCCCGGCCTCGAGGAGGCGCTGCTCCTCATCCGCTACGAGGGAGAGAGCGCCGAGCTCAGACAGCCGGACCGCTGTGAAAAACCGCTCCGCTCCGACAGGCGGGCGGCGGACAATTTCTACACCGGACAGGTCTGGGAGACAGGTGTCCGTCATTTCGCGGATCGCGGGAAGGCGGAGTTCGAGCTGACGGTACACCCGCTGTTTCCGGATACGCCCGTCTTTCTGGAGACCCGGCCGGATTTCAGTGCAGGACCCGCCATGGCGGTCAGAGAGGTTTCGACCGCCGCGGTCTTTGAGATTCCGTTCCCGCTGAGCCGTAAAAGCGGGCTGTGAAAAAAGTCAGCGGCATTAAAAGAAGCCTCGCCAAAAAAACGTGTCATTAAAAAAGCGGCGCCATTAAAAGAAAGCTGTTCCGCGGCACAAAAAGAAGGCTCATGGGTTCGCAAAAAACCCACGGGCCTTCTTTTCCGTTCAGGACCGTCCGGATATCCCGTCTCTTTCCCCTGCGGGGCATCTCCGTATCTGTTCCCCCGGGGCATCCCCGACTCTTTTCCTCCGGAGCTTCACCGTCTCTTCGTCCTCAGAAGAGCGCGTCCACGTCGATCTCTTTCCCGTCCAGAAATCTCCTGACGATATTCCGGTCGTCGCCGACATAGCAGAACCGCTCCAGAAGCTCGGGAACGCTGTGGGCCGCGTCCGTTCCCGCAAGTCCCCCGTCCTCGAGGCCGTCGATCACGAGCGCGTTGAACCGGTAGCCTTCCCTCAGCTGCCCCATCTTTCCAAACACGCTTCCTCCCGCGGCGGTCGCCATGTAGAAGGCGTCCGCGAAGGTGATCCTGTGATAATCCGGCTCGTAGAATTCCTTCATCTTGGACAGCTGCACCGCGCGGCCGGCCTGACGGTAGACGGCGGCGCCGTGACCGCCGCCGATATCGGAGCCCAGCGAGACGGAGAGGCCCTCGGCGCAGAGGCCGCTCACCGGCATGATCCCGGCGGTGATATTCGTGGTGGCGTCGGGGCAGTGCACCGACATGCATCCATGCCGCTTCAGGATCTCGATGTCCGTCCTCTCCGGAAAGATCACGTGGGCAAAGATCACGGGGCCGTTGTCCAGGAAGCCCAGCCGCTCGTAGATGTCCCCGTCCGTGCGGTACTGCGGGAAAAGCTCCTTGGTCCAGGCGGATTCCGCCCGGGATTCCACCAGATGGGTCTGCAGGCCGATCTGTCGTCTTTTTCCGATCTCCGCCATCCCCTTCAGAAGCGCCTCGCTGCAGGTCGGCGCGAACCGCGGGGTCAGGATCGGCTTCACATGGGAGTCGCCGCTGTGCTCCGCCGCGAACCGGTCCGTCTCCCGGAGGGACGTCTCCGTGTCCTCGGTCAGGTAGTCCGGGGCGTTCATGTCCATGTTGACTTTGCCCGTAAAGGCGTACATGCCGCTCTTCTGCAGCAGGCGGAAGAAGAGATCGCAGGCGTCGTAATGGATCGTCGTGAAGAAACTGGCGTGCATGGTCCCGTGGCGCAGCAGCTCCCGGATCACCTGCGGATAGATCTTCTCCGCGTATTCCTCCGACGCGAAGCCGGCCTCCTGGGGAAATGTGTAATTGTTCAGCCAGTCGAAGAGAAGGCAGTCCATCCCGACGCCCCGCTCCGTAAACTGGGAGGCGTGGATATGGAGATCCGAAAAAGCCGGAATCAGGATCCCGCTGCCCAGCTCCGTCACCGGAATTCCCTTGAATTTGGCCGGAAATTCCTCATAGATCCCCTCGATGACGCTGTTTTCCACCGCCACATAGACGTTCTCCCGGCAGACCAGTTCCCCCATCGCCGGCGAAGTCGCCATGCTTCCGTGATAGATCTCGATATTCACGCGCTGTTCCTCCCTGATTTCTGTGTCCGCCGGGCTTTTCGGTCCGGGCGGGCCTGCGGTCCGGATGACGGATCCCCGGCCTCGCGGCCGGATTCCTTCTCCGGAAATCCGGTTACTTCCTGACGGTGACGCTGCAGCGGGCGATGTGCCCGTTGACCGTTCTTGCTGTGATCACCGCTCTGCCCGCCTTCTTCGCGGTGACTTTGCCGCTGCTGTTCACGGACGCGACGGCGCTGTCGCTGCTCGTCCACGTCAGCGACTTGTCGGAGGCGTCATAGGGCGTGACCGCCGCCGAAAGAACGGAGGCGCTTCCGGCCGCGAGCGTCAGCGACGACGCGGACAGCTTCACGCCGGAGGGCTTCACCGTGTTGAAGGCGCCCGCCTGGACCACGCCGTATCCGTAGTACCGGTCTCTTCCCGCGGCACCCCGGTCCTTCGCGCGGGATTTGATGAGGGCTTCGATGCGCGCCGGCGTCGCGCTCGGGTGCGCCATCTTCAGCATCGCGGCCACCGCGGCCACATGGGGCGTCGCCATCGACGTGCCGCTCATATAGATCGTTCCCCCGTGGATATTGCAGCTGCGGATGCCGTATCCCGGCGCGGTTACGTCGAGAGACCAGCCGTAATCGGAATAATCCACCCGGTTGAAGCCGCGGTTCACGGCCCCGACGACGATCGCCTCCGAGAGATGGGCGGGACACCAGTCCGCCGTGTCCCTGTCGAAGTTGCCCGCGGCGCATACCACCACGCAGCCCTTTCCCACCGCGTACTTGACCGCCTCGTCCACCTGCTTCATGTGGAAGCCCGTCAGGCTCATATTGATGATCTTCGCGCCGTTCCTCGCCGCGTAGCGGACCGCCTGCGCCAGCACGGCCCCGTCGCCGTCGCCCTGTCCGTCCAGGCTGCGGAGCGGCATGATCATCACGCGGAGACCCGGCGTGCAGTCGACGATCGTACCGGCGACGTGAGTTCCGTGCCCGGTTCCCGTCTCGTCGTCGGACGCGTCCGCGTCGCCGTCGACGAAGTCGTGGCCGGGAACGATTCTCCCCCGGAGGAACGGGTGGCTCGAGACCCCCGTATCGATCACCGCCACTTTCACCGTCCTGGGCGTGGCGGCGAGCTTCTTCGCGAATACGTCCGCGCCGATCCGGCTCACGCCCCAGGACAGGCTCCCGGAGGACGCGGCGGCCGCCGGCGCCGATTTCAGCTCCACGGGATCGAGCCGCACCAGCCGGTCCGGTTCAACCCACTCCACCCGGCTCTGCCGCTTCAGCTTCTCACAGGCCTCCTTCGCCTCGGCGGCGGTCCGGAACTGGATCAGGCGGAGGCCCTCCGGACCGCTGAGAATCTCCAGCGGGCCGTACTGCGAGAAATCCACGCCGTTTCCGCCCTTGAGCGCCAGCCGCGCCGTGCCGTACTCCTGATCCGCGGCGGACGACTTCAGGACCCGGGCGTTGTACGTCCCGACCATCCCGGTTACGGCATCGGAAAATTCATCATACGTGGCGCATTTTTTCTCCCGGACCTTCGTCTGTCCGGCAGGAACCGTCCGCGGAAGCGCCAGACACAAAAAAGCGGCCAGAACCAGCAGCGCGGCTCTTCGCGCCCTGCCGGGGACGTTCCGCGCCCCCTCTGACACCGAAGTTCTTCCCTTCATGGCAGGTTTCTCCTTTCATTCCTCCGGATCCGCGGCGCCGGCGGCCTCCGCCTCGGCGGCGAGCTCCTCCTCCGGTATGTCCGACTGCCCGTCCAGCACTCTGAGGACCCTCTCCGCCGGATCGCGGTCGCAGGCCCTCACATAGATTCTCGCGTCTCTGCCTCCCTTGCGGTACATGCCGGGAATGCCGTTGAGCTTATAGGCGGGAATGTCCGCCTGTTTCAGCAGATCCAGAGCGATCTCCGCCTCGATCTGGTTCAGACACCGGATCACCTCCCAGGTCTCGTCGTACATGGATTCCCCTGAAATCATCCTGTCCGCCTCCTTTCTCACGCGTTCCCCGGAAGCCTCCCGAGGAATTCCGTCACGTACTGCCGGTAGAGTCCGGGATCCGTCAGCACCGAATTCGCGTGCCCCGCCCCCGGGATCAGGCGCAGCTCCGCGTATCCTGCCGTCGCAGCCTTCATCCTCTCGCTGTTCTCCGGCGGGATGAACCGGTCCTCCGCCCCGTGGAGAAAGAGAATCGGGACCTGATTGTCCGCCAGCGCGTCGATGGGCCGCATATCGGCAAAGGAGTACCCGTACCTGAGCCGGGCGCAGGCGGACGCCCCCTTCACCACCGCCTTCGGGAGATGCAGGGAGGAGACGCCGCCCTCGAGGACATTTTCGATATCGGCGAAGCCGCAGTCCGCCACGACGAAGTCGACCTTCGGAGCGTACATCAGCGCCCGGACCGACGTCGCCGCCCCTAGGGACTCCCCGTGCAGTCCGACGGAAATGTTGTCTCCGTATCTCCTGTAGGTGTCGTTGATCACGGTGATGAGATCCTGCGCCTCGCGGAGACTGTAAGTGCAGAAGGTCTTCTCGTTCTCCCCGTGTCCCCGGAGATCGTAGATGAGGCAGTGAAAGCCCGCGTCAAGATAGATCTTCATGTATTTCAGGGATCCGAGGCGGGTATCGGTATAGCCGTGGGTCAGGATCACGTAGCGGCTGCCCGGCTCCGGATTGCGGCAGAGCGTCAGATGGAGGGTGTAGCCGTCGAAGCTCCGCGTGACGTATTCCTCCTTCTCCAGCGGCTCGTACCAGCTTAGGTCCATGTGCTGCTTCTGCCAGTCAAGGGACTCCTCCATCGTCTGGCGCTTTCCGTTCATGACGGTTTCCATGGCCGCCCACGAGGTTCCCGCCGTCACGGTCCCGGCGATGACAGCCGCGAGGCCGGCCGCTTTTCTGATTGCTTTTTTCATCCTTGTTCCTCTAGATTCCTTTCCTCCGCAGGCGTCCGCGAAAAACCGCTGCCGCGCTCTTTTTCCGTCTCCGGCGGCCCGTCACCAGCGGACGCGTCCCGTGAGCGCCCGGATCTCCCCGGCCGCCTGGGGATAACGGGCCAGCAGCGCCTCCGCGTCCCCGTGCTCATAGCCTTCGTCCGTATAGCCGGGACACATGGTCGTCCCCATAAGAGCCCACGCCCCGCCTTCCGCGAGACGGGAGCCCTGCCAGTTGCCGGCCGGGACGAGATGCTGCACCTCCTGTCCGGCGGCGATGTCTCCTCCCAGCACCGTCCTGCGGGCAGTTCCGTCCGGCAGCAGCTCCACCAGCTCCACCGGGTCGCCGAGATAGAAATGATAGACCTCGTCGCCCGTCAGGCGGTGAAGATGGGAGAAGGAATCTCCCCTCAGAAGGTAGAAGATCGCCGTCCCCGCGGCCTCTCCGCCCTCCGTCCGCACGCCGCTGACGTAGGTCTGGCGGCAGAGGCCTCCCTCCCCGGACAGCGGCGTCAGGCCGAGCCTTGCGATCACTTCCTCCGCGGACATTCTGCCGATTTCCTTTTCCATCGCGCGTCTCCTTCCCGGCGCCCGGCGCCGCTCCTTCGTCCGCTCCGCGAAACGCCTCACACCTTCACCCAGGCAGAGTCGTTTTCCGCGCTCTCGAAAATGGCCTCGCACACATTGACGATCCGGGCGCCCTCCCGGAAGGTCGGATACTCCGCGTCCGCGTTTTCCTCCCCTCCCGCGACGGCCCGGTAGAAATGACGCATCAGCGTCACGAAGGTGTCCCCGAAGCCGTTCCCGAAGGCAAAGATCTCCGACCTCACCCCTTCGCCGAGCCTCGCCGTGTGGAGCACGTTGTTCTCCTCCTCATTCCACCACAGGTTGCCGTTCTCACAGGTGATCTCGAGGAAAAGCCGGTTCCCGCGCCCGGGGGAGATCTCCGACAGGCACACGTTTCCGATGGCCCCGTCCTCATAGCGGAAGGTGACGCAGGCCGCGTCCTCGGAATCCACGCGGATTCTCGCGCAGGGATCCGTGTCCGATCCCGGCCTCACCTGCTCCATCATCCCGTTCACGATCACCCGCTCCGGGAAGAACTTTCCGAAAAACGCCGAGACCGCCGTCACCCTCTTCCCGGAAATATACTGGGCCGTGTCGATCCAGTGGCTCCCGATCTCCGTCACCGCCCTCATGCTTCCCGCGCTGGAGGCGTCGTATCTCCACCCGCAGGGTGAGGGCAGGGCGTGGAATTCCTGGAGATAGCTCCCGTGAATGAGCAGCGGCCTCCCGAAGGTGCCCGACCGGATCAGCTCCCGGGCCTTCTGCACCGCCATGTGATAGCGCACGTTGTAGGTCAGTGCGCAGATTCTGCCGCTGTTTCCGGCCAGCTCCTCCATTTCCGCCGCCTCCCTCCTGCCGAAGCACAGCGGCTTCTCGCAGAAGACGTGCTTTCCGGCGCGGAGCGCCATGGAGGCGTACAGGGCGTGGGTCGTGGGCGGCGTGCAGATGTGCACCGCGTCGATATCGTCCGCAAACGCCAGCTCCGGGGCGGTCCCCCAGGACGGGATATCCCATTTTGCCGCGAAACGCCTCGCGGTCTCCTCCCTCGTCGTGACGACGGCCGCGATGTCCACCCCGCAGGAGCGAAGCGCCTCCGCGTGGGTATTACCGGCGAATCCGCCTCCGATGACTGCTGCTCTCATGTATAATTCCCTCCCTCAGGATCTTCTTCCCCGCCCGCGGGCGCTCCGATACGGAACCGGTTCAGCCGGAATGTCCGCTTCCCCGCCGGTCCGGGGCGCAAAGGGGAACGGCGCAGCGCCGTTCCCCTCCTGAAATCCAGTCTGTTCAGCTCTCCGAACCGGAATCCTCCTGCCCGGAGTCCTCCTGATCGGTGACATCCTGTCCGGACGCTTCGCCGCTGTTCTCATTTTCCCCTTCGGTCTCATTCTCCGGGGCTTCCTCCTGTTCCGGCTCCATGTCCTCCTTCACCCTCGTGAAACTGGCGACCGTCACGCCCTCGCTCAGATCGATGATCTTGACGCCCGTCGTGATCCTGCCGCTGATCGAGATGCTGCTGCACGGCGTCCGGATGACGATGCCCTCCGTCGTGATCAGGAGGATGTCGTCCGACTCCACCACGGCCCTGGCTCCCACCAGGCTTCCGGATTTCTCCGTCACCTTGTAGCACTTGACGCCGCTTCCGCCGCGGTGCTGCGCCTTGAACTCCTCGACGCGGGTCAGCTTGCCCAGTCCGTTTTCGGAGATGAAGAGAAGGTGGGTTCCCTGCTTCTCGGCGATCATGTTGACCACCCGGTCCCCGGCCGAAAGCTTCATGCCGCGGACGCCCATCGACGAGCGCCCGGTGGGCCTGACGTCCGAGGCGTTGAAGCGGATGCTCATTCCCGCCCGCGTGATCAGGAAGAAGTCCTGCCCGCGGTCGTCCCACTTGACCTCGATCAGCTCGTCGTCGCCCGCCAGCGTGATCGCAGCGAGACCGGTCTTCCGGATGTTTTCGAAGGCCTTCATCGGCGTCCGCTTCACCACGCCGTTCTTCGTGGCCATCACCAGGTAAGAGTCGTCTCCGAACTCCCGCACCGGGAGCACCGTCGTGACGTGCTCCTCCGGCTGCAGCATGAGAAGGTTCACGAGGGCGGTTCCCCTCGCCGTCCTTCCCGCCTCCGGGATCTGGTAGGCCTTCAGGCAGTAGCAGCGGCCCTTGTTCGTGAAGAACAGGATCTTGTTGTGGTTCTGGGTCATCACGACGTCGACGACGCTGTCGTCCTCGATGGTCTGCATCCCCTTGATCCCCTTGCCTCCGCGGTTCTGGCTGCGGAAATGGTCCGGGGTCATTCTCTTGATGTAGCCGAGCCTCGTCGCAGAGATGACCATATTTTCGTCGGGGATCATGTCCTCGATCGAGATGTCGGAGGAGTCGAAGATGATCTGCGTCTTCCTCTCGTCCGCGTATTTGTCCTTTGTGACAAGGAGCTCGTCCCGGATCACGCCGAGCAGGAGGTTCTTGTCCGCCAGGATCGCCTTCAGGCGGTCGATGGTCTTAAGAAGCTCCTCGTACTCGCTTTCGATCTTGCCCCGCTCGAGACCCGTCAGGGCCCTGAGGCGCATATCCACGATCGCCTGGGCCTGGACGTCGTCGAGGCCGAACTGCTTCATGAGCTCTTCCTTGGCGGCCTGGACCGTCTCGGATCCGCGGATGATGCGGATCACCTCGTCGATATGGTCCAGGGCGATCAGCAGGCCCTTCAGGATGTGGGCCCTCTCCTCCGCCTTGTTGAGGTCATATTTCGTGCGCCTGGTGACGACGTCCTCCTGATGAAGCAGGAAATGCCTCAGTATCTCGAGGAGGTTCAGCACCTTCGGCTGGCCGTCCACCAGCGCCAGGTTGTTGACGCCGAAGGTGTCCTGCAGCTGGGTGTGCTTGTAGAGCTGGTTCAGGATGACGTTCGCGTTGGCGTCCCGCCTCACCTCGATGCAGATCTCCATGCCCTCCCGGCTGGAGTGATCGTTGAGGTCGGTGATGCCGTCGATCTTCTTGTTCCTGACGAGATCCGCGATGGACTCGATCAGCCTCGCCTTGTTGACGAGATAGGGCAGCTCCGAGACGAGAATCTCGGACTTGCCGTTGGGAAGCGTCTCGATCCTCGACACGGCGCGGACCGTGATCTTTCCCCGGCCCGTCCGGTACGCCTCCTCGATGCCTCTCCTTCCGAGAATCGTGGCGCCCGTGGGAAAGTCGGGACCCTTGACGATCTGCATGACGTCGTCGATCGTCGTCTCGTGCTCCCCGCCCACCTTGTCGTCGATCATCCTGACGCAGGCGTCGATCACCTCGCCGAGATTGTGGGGCGGCATATTCGTGGCCATGCCCACCGCGATGCCCGTGGCGCCGTTGATGAGAAGATTGGGAATTCTCGCCGGAAGCACGGCGGGCTCCTTCTCCGTCTCGTCGAAGTTCGGCACGAAGTCCACCGTATTTTTGTTGATGTCGGCAAGCATCTCCATCGAGATCTTCGAGAGCCTTGCCTCCGTGTACCTCATCGCCGCCGGGGAGTCGCCGTCCACCGATCCGAAATTTCCGTGACCGTCTACAAGCGGGTAGTGGAACGACCAGTCCTGGGCCATATTGACGAGAGCCCCGTAGATGGAGGTGTCGCCGTGGGGATGGTACTTGCCCATGGTATCGCCGACGATACGGGCACACTTCCTGTGAGGCTTGTCGGGACCGTTGTTCAGCTCAATCATGGACCACAGCACACGTCTCTGAACCGGCTTCAGACCGTCGCGCACGTCAGGCAGGGCGCGCGAAACGATGACAGACATCGCGTAGTCGATGTACGACGTCTCCATCGTCTTTTTCAGATCTACCTCATGTATGTTGTCGAAGATTTTGTCGTCCATAAATCATCCTTCTTATACGTCAAGATTCGTCACGTACTTCGCGTTCTCCTCGATGAATTCCCTTCTGGGCTCCACCTTGTCGCCCATCAGCGTCGTAAAGGTCAGATCCAGCTCTGAAGCCGCGTCCTCGTCCATATTGACCCGCTTCAGCACGCGCTTCTCCGGATCCATCGTGGTATCCCACAGCTGGTCCGCGTCCATCTCGCCGAGTCCCTTGTAGCGCTGGATCTTGTTGTTCTGGTCGCGCCCGATCTCGAGCACGATCTTCTCCAGCTCCTGGTCCGAGTACGCGTACCAGACCTTGCGGTTTTTCTCGATCTTGTAGAGAGGCGGCTGCGCGAGATAGACGTGCCCCTGGCGGATCAGCTCCGGCATGAACCGGTACAGAAACGTCAGCATCAGCGTCGCGATGTGGGCCCCGTCGACGTCGGCATCCGTCATGATGATGATCTTGTCGTATCTCAGCTTGCTGATGTCGAAATCCTCG
>CACYDL010000237.1 GCA_902773195.1 uncultured Lachnospiraceae bacterium | reverse complement strand
CCGCCGCAGCACGGGCAGGTGGTGTTCACCCAGTCCGTGATCGCGGCCAGCGGAGACTCGCCGGTATCCGTCGGCTGATAGGACTCCACGTTCGGGAGAAGGACCGGGAGCTGATCCTCCGGAACGGCCACGGGGCCGCACTTCTCGCAGTGAACGATCGGGATCGGCTCTCCCCAGTACCTCTGGCGGGAGAAGACCCAGTCGCGGAGCTTGTAGTTGACGGTCTTCCGTCCGATGCCCCTGCTCTCGATCATCTCGGGGGCCTTCTGTTTGAGCTCGGAGGATTCGAGCCCGTTCCACTCGCCTGAGTTGATGACGACGCCGGCGGCCTCCGTGTAGGCCTCCTGCATGTCGGGAATCTCTTTTCCGTCTTTGCTGATGACCTGGATGACCGGCAGGCCGAATTTTCTGGCAAACTCAAAGTCGCGGTCGTCGTGGGCCGGCACGCACATGATGGCGCCTGTGCCGTAATCCGCGAGGACATAGTCGGAGATCCAGATCGGGACCTTCGCGCCGTTGAGCGGGTTGACCGCGTAGCTGCCGGTGAAGACGCCGGTTTTTTCCTTGTTCTGGACCCTGTCGACGCTGGATTTGTTGGCCGCGGCGGCGCAGTACTGCTCAACCGCCCCGCGCTGCTCCTCCGTCGTGAGCTCCGCCACCATCTCGTGCTCGGGCGCCAGAACCATAAAGGTCGCCCCGTAGAGCGTGTCCGGACGCGTGGTGTAGACCGTGATCTTCCGGTCGCTGCCGTCCACCGGGAAATAGACTTCCGCGCCGTAGGAGCGTCCGATCCAGTCCGTCTGCATCTTCTTGACCTTCTCGGGCCAGTCGAGATCCTTCAGGCCTTCGAGGAGCCGGTCCGCGTAGGCGGTGATTTTCAGCATCCACTGGCGGAGATTCTTCTTGGTGACGTCGGCGCCGCACCTCTCGCACTTGCCGTCGACGACCTCCTCGTTGGCGAGGACCGCCTTGCAGCTCGGGCACCAGTTCAGCGGCATCTCCTTCTCGTAGGCGAGGCCGTGCCTGAACATCTTCACGAAGATCCACTGGGTCCACTTGTAGAAGGCGGGATCCGTGGTGTTGAGCTCCATGTCCCAGTCGCGGATCGCGCCGATCTGATCGATCTGCTTCCGGATATTGGCGACGTTGGCCGCCGTGGAAACCGACGGATGCTGGCCGGTCTTGATGGCGAAATTCTCCGCGGGGAGGCCGAAGGCGTCCCAGCCCATCGGATGGATGACGTAGTGATTCCCGTCCATCATCTTGTAGCGGGACCACACATCGGAGATCACGTAGCCGCGCCAGTGGCCCACATGCAGGCCTGCCCCGGAGGGATACGGGAACATATCCAGGCAGTAATACTTCTTTTTCTTTCCGTCATTGACATTGATGGGATTCTCTTCCCATCTCTTTCTCCATTTGTTCTCGACCTCGATGTGGTTGTAGAGAGCCGCCATGAGATAAGCCTCCTCATAATCACTGACCGCAGCGCTTCCGCCCGCCGAAGGCGTCTCCGCTGATCCGTCATTCATTTATTCAGCACATTGTATCATAATTTCGATGCCTGCAATTGTCAAGCGCCGGCGCCGCCCGAAGGAACGCGGCGGATCTCCAGAAAAGCGGCGCAGTTTCCGCGCATTCCGCGGGTCGCCCTGTGGGAGAACAGCAGGTCCCTGTTGCAGGCCGTACAGAGCCCGGGCATGCTGATCGACGACATGGGAATGCCGGACTCGATCATGACGGCCCGGTTCATGCCCTGCAGATCCAGCAGGTACTTCCCGTTCCCCTTCTCCTTCACAAAACGCGGGGGAAATTTCCCGGCCACGTCGTCCTGCACCTCGTAGCAGCTCCGGCAGATGGAGGGACCGATGGCGGCCTTCATTTTCCGGGGATCGGATCCGAACTCGCGGCGCATCCTGTCGATCGTGACCTCCGCCATGCGGCTGACCGTTCCCCGCCAGCCGGAGTGGGAAAGGCCGATCGCCCTGTGCTCCGGATCAAGGAAGTAGAGAGGGACGCAGTCCGCGTAGAAGGTGGTGAGAACGACGCCGGGCTCGTCGGTGACCAGTCCGTCCACGTCCTCCTCCGGCCCCCTGCGGAGGAAGCCTTCGCCCCGGTTCTCCGCGCCTACCCTTCTGACGTTGACCGTGTGGGTCTGCCTGGAGAACACCATGTCCCCGGGATCGAATCCGACGGCCGCCCCGATGAGGCGGAAATTGGTCCGGACGTTCGCCTCGTCGTCTCCCCGGCCGAAGCTGAGATTCATGGAGGCGAGATGGTCCCGGCTGACGCCTCCGAGCCTGGTGGAGAAACCGTTGAGAGCCCATTTCTCCGTGTCAAAATCCGGGAACGACAGCCACAGGACCTCTCCGCTCCTGTGCAGCTTCATCCCGTTCTCTTCATTTTCCGTCCACTTGATCACCATCGCCGGTTATTTCCTGAATTCAAAGGCCTGCTCGATGTGGCTCAGCTCGTCGGGCGTGATGCCGACGACGTCGAAACGGCATTTCGCGTCCTGTCCGAGTCCCTTCTGCAGCAGATAATAGAGGGCTACCCTGGAGATGGTCCTCTGCTTCCTGATATCGACGCTGGACAGCGGGTCCCCGCTGGTCAGCGACTGGCGGAATTTCACCTCCACGAAGACGAGGCAGTCCCCGTCCCGGGCGATGATATCGATCTCACCGAGCCTGCAGCGGAAATTCATCTCGAGGATTTCGTACCCTTTCTCCCTGAGATATTCCGCGGCGCGCTCCTCATGCTGTTTTCCTATTGATCTTTTGTTCTCTTCACTCATCTTTCTCAGCTCTCATCCCCCACGAAGGAATGGATGAAGCTCCTCCTGTGTATCGGACATGGTCCGTATTTTTTCAGCGCCGCGATATGCTCGGCGGTCCCGTAGCCCTTGTTTCTGGCGAATCCGTATTCCGGGTAGAGAGCGTCGTATTCCGCCATGAGCCTGTCCCTGGTCACCTTTGCGACGATGCTGGCCGCCGCGATGGAGGCGCTGAGGGCGTCGCCGTGGACGATGGGACACTGGGGAATGCTGACGCCCGGAATGGCGACGGCGTCGATCAGCAGAAAATCCGGCGGAACCTCCAGGGCGCCCACCGCCTGTCTCATCGCGCGGAAGGTTGCCTGAAGAATGTTGATCTCGTCGATGGTTTCGTGTGTCTCCGAACCGAGCGCGAAGGCCCGGGCCTCGGAGGTGATCACGTCATAAAGCTCGTTTCTCTTTTTCTCGGAGAGCTTCTTGGAATCATTCAGATAGAGGATCCTGTGATCCGCGGGGAGAATCACCGCGCAGGCGACGACGGGCCCCGCCAGGGGACCTCGACCGACCTCGTCGATGCCGGCGATCAGCCCCTTTCCGGCGAACCGTCTCTCGTACTCCATCATCGATTCCGTCCGGGCGATCTCTTTTTCGAGACGCAGGCGCTGACGCTCCTCCTTCTCCCGCTGAAGGCGCAGCTGTCTCTCGGTCATGACCCGTCCCTCCCGGAATCCGCTTTTTCGAGGGTGATCCTGCCGAGCCTTCCGGAGCGGAAATCATCCAGGAGAAGCGCCGCCGCCTTCTCATAATCCGGCTCTCCGCCCTTTTTCAGCGCCCCGCGCTGCCGGGCCACCTCCCCGATCACCTCGTCGGGCTCCATGCCGGAGACGGCGCCGCCGTAGCGGTTCTCCATCCCGGGACAGCCCATCTCCCGCAGCGTCGTGATGAGGTACACGGCCAGCTCGGCCGGATCGACGTTGGCGTCGGGAATGGAGCCGATGAGGGCGATTCTCCGTCCGATCTCCTGGTTCTCAAACTTCGGCCAGAGCAGTCCCGGGGTGTCCAGAAGCTCCACCTGGCTGTTCAGGCGGATCCACTGCCTTCCCTTGGTGACGCCGGGCCGGTTGCCGGTCTTCAGGGAGGAGGATCCCGAGAAGGAATTGATGAAGGTCGACTTTCCGACGTTGGGAATGCCGCAGACCATCGCCCGGACGGGTCTGTTGACGATTCCCTTCCGGCGGTCCCGCTCGATCTTCTCCCTGCAGGCCTCCCTGATCGCGGGCCCGAGCCCCTTGAGCGCGGTGCGGTTTCTGAGATCGCAGGCGTAGGGGTGCAGGTCCATCGCGCGGTAATAGTCGATCCACCGGCGGTTTTCGTCCTCGTCGGCCAGATCGCACTTGCCGAACAGGATCATTCTGGCCCTGCCCGCGCAGAGGCGGTCCAGGTCCGGATTCCTGCTCGAGACGGGAATCCGCGCGTCGACGATCTCGATCGCCAGATCGATCAGTCTGATGTTCTCCTGCATCTGGCGAATGGTCTTCGTCATATGCCCCGGATACCACTGATACTCCACTCTTCGACTCCTTATCTCACAAAGCCCGCCCGGCGGGACGGCTGCCCGATAAACCAGACTTTTCCGATGATGCTGCCCTTATCGATATTGCCCACGTCCGCGAAACGGCTGTCCTCGCTGTTGTTCCGGTTGTCGCCCAGGACGAAATACTCGTCGGCGGCGAGACGCACGCCGTTCTCGGCGATGCCGGGATTGGTGATGTTGGGGAATTCCTGATTCTCGATATAGGTCTTCCCGTCGATCAGAATCAGGCCGTCCCTGATCTGGATCGTCTCGCCCGGAAGGGCCACGACTCGCTTGACGTGGATGCCGGCGTCGATCTCGTTGCTGCTGCGGTAGGCGATGACGTCGCCTCTCCTGACGCCCGTGACGACGTAGGCCGCCCGGTTCACGAAGGCCCGGTCCCCGCTGGCCAGCGTGGGATTCATGGAGTTCTCCTGAATCATGACGGATCCGAAGAAGACGGTGGCGGCCGCCGCCGACAGAAGGAGGACGACGCAGAGCTCGAGAATCGTCTTCAGGATCTTTCTGTTTTTCTCGCGCCTGACGCGGCGGTTGATCTCGGTTTTCGTGACTGACTTTGCCATGGCTCAAACCTCGGACATCACCTTAGTATTTATACAAATAAGGGAGACGGAATCTGCATCGGACTCCCATCCCCCTGATATGATCTGAAATAAACCCTGTCTGAGTTCTTCCTTACCGGATGATCTCCTTGACCTTGGCGCTCTTGCCGGAACGCTGTCTCAGGTAATTGAGCTTGGCTCTTCTGACCTTGCCGTGACGGACGACTTCGATCTTCTCCACGTTGGGAGAGTGAAGCGGCCACGTCTTCTCGACGCCGATGCCGTTGGAAATCTTTCTGACGGTAAAGGTGGCGCGGTTGCCGCCGCCCTGTCTCTTCAGCACGACGCCCTCGAACACCTGAATTCTTTCGCGGTTTCCTTCTTTGATCTTTCCGTGCACGCGGACGGTGTCCCCGACACGGAACTCGGCAATGCTCTCCTTGAGCTGCGCTTCTTCGATCTTTCTGATGATTTCGTTCATAACTTTGCTCCTTATCTTAAATGGATGTTCATTGCCTTTCATCATCATGCGGCAAGAGGACCATCTTTTTTGCAGACAGCTTTAATATAATACTATATGCCGTCTTTATTTGCAAGATAATTCCTGATAAATTCCCGTTCTCTCGGACTGATTGCCGCGCTCCCGAGAAGATCCGGCCGGCGTTCCGCCGTGCGGATCAGGGACTGCTCCCGCCTCCACGCGTCGACCTTCGCGTGATCGCCGGACAGAAGGATCGGGGGGACCGCCCTCCCGTTCCACACCTCGGGGCGGGAATACTGGGGAAATTCCAGCAGTCCCCCTCCGAAGGAATCATCCTCCGCCGACTCGTCGTTGTGAAGAACGCCGGGAATCATCCTGGATATGGCGTCGATCATGCACATCGCGGGGAGCTCGCCTCCGGTGAGGACGAAATCCCCGATCGAGACGTGATCCGTCACGATCTCGTCGAGCACTCTCTCGTCGACGCCCTCGTAATGGCCGCAGAGAAAGACGATGCCTCTGCCAAGGGCGAATTCCTTCGCCATCGCCTGGTTGAAGACCTTTCCCTGGGGCGTCAGATAGACGACCCTGGGCTGATAATCCAGACGGTCCGCGACGGATTTCCACGCGTCGTAGACGGGCTGGGCCTGCATCACCATGCCGGCGCCCCCTCCGTAGGGGTAGTCGTCCGTCTTTCCGTGGCGGCTCTTCGTGTAATCGCGGATATTCACCGCCTCCAGACTGAGAAGCCCGTCCTCGATCGCTCTCCCTATGATGCTGGTGTGAAGCCCGTCCCGGATCATATCCGGAAACAGAGTGAGTACGTAATATTCCAAGTCAGATCTCCCTCGGGATCCTCACACGGATCTCCTGCGATTCCGCGTCCACCGACAGCACGAACTCCTTCACGGCCGGGAGATATCTCACCGATCCGTCGGGTCTTTCGATCACGTAGACGTCGTTGGCTCCCGTGCGGATGACGTCCTTCAGCACGCCGAAATCCTCCTCCTGGCCTTCCGCCAGGATGCGGCTGCCGATGAGGTCGCCGATGAAGTATTCCCCCTCTTCGAGAGGGATGGCGTCCTCCCGTCTGACCAGCAGGGTTCCGCCCCTGATCTTCTGCGCGTCCTCGATGGTGTCGATCTCTTTGAATTTCAGTATGGGACGGCCCTTGAAGAAGGCCGTTCTCTCCACGGTCAGCTCGCGCTCCCCCCGGCCCAGGTCCAGCAGGACCTTCTCGAGATCCCGGAACCTGCCGGGCTCGTCGGTGGTGGGATAGACGTTCACCTCTCCCCGCAGCCCGTGGGTCGAAGAAATAATACCGATTTCAAGCTTCTCCAGCATACCGGCACCGTGCCTTCTTACGAGTTGATATCGACGACGACTTTCTCATCCGTCTTCGTGGAAGCGGCCTTTACGACGGCCCGGATCGCCTTGGCGATCCTCCCCTGCTTCCCGATCACCTTGCCCATATCGGACTGGGCGACACGAAGCTCGATCAAAGTCTGTCCGTCTTCTTTCGTCTCCGTCACGACCACCTCATCGGGATGGTCGACCAGAGCCTTCGCGATAACCTCGACTAACTCTTTCAACATTCACCTCCATGTCATGCTTCATAACAGACCCGTGCCTCCGGGGGCCGTGGCGATGCGCCGAATAACGCCGGACGCTTCCTCCGGCGGACCCTCCGGGAACGCACTGATGCTTCTGCCTGTCTGAAGGTGCCTGTTTACTTCGAGATTCCGGCAATCTTCAGAAGCTTCGCAACTTCCGCCGTCGGCTGGGCGCCGTTCTGAAGCCACTTCTTCGCCGCTTCTTCGTCGATCTTGAACTGGCTGGGCTCCTGGGCCGGATCATAGGTTCCGATCTCCTCGATGAATCTTCCGTCTCTCGGGGATCTCGCGTCCGCGACGATGATTCTGTAAAGCGGTGCCTTCTTCTTGCCGATTCTCGTTAATCTGATCTTGACCATTTTGTTTCTTCCTCCTGAAAAATACTTTGATCTGTTTATGCGGCCGTCCCTCCCGGGACCTAAGGCTTCAAGAGCCTGCCGCGCTGATCCGGCGCGCCGTCCCTTTGGCGGCCGGCCGGTTTCAACCTGCATCCTGTTTTGCCCTGTATGCCGCGGCTCAGAACGGGAGCTTGAGGCCGCCGAGCTTTCCGAGGCCTCCTCTGCCCTTCTTCATCATGCCGGGCATCTGCTTCATCATCTTCCTGGCCTGCTCGAACTGCTTCACCAGGCGGTTGACCTCGCTGATGTCGCATCCCGAGCCCCGGGCGATTCTGTGCTTCCTCGAGACGTTGAGCAGATCGGGATTCGCCCGCTCCTCGGGGGTCATCGAGAGGATCATGGCCTCCGTCTTTTTGATGGCGCCCTCGTCGATCATGCCGGAGAGCTCGGAGGCCTTTCCGCCGACGCCCGGAAGCATCGAGAGAATGCTCTCTAGGCCGCCCATCTTCTTCATCTGCTCCATGCTCGTCAGATAGTCGTCAAAACCGAAGCTCGCCTTGCGGAATTTCTTCTCCATCTCGGCGGCCTTCTGCTCGTCGATGCTCTCCTGAGCCTTCTCGATCAGCGTCATGACGTCTCCCATCCCGAGGATCCGCTTGGCGATGCGGTCGGGATAGAACTGCTCGAGGTCCTCCATCTTCTCGCCCATTCCGACGTAGAGGATGGGTTTTCCGGTCATCTGCCGGACCGAGAGGGCCGCGCCCCCTCGCGTATCGCCGTCGCACTTGGTGAGGGCGATGCCGTCGATGCCCACCTTGTAGGCGAAGGTCTTGGCGACGTTCACCGCCTCCTGGCCCGTCATCGCGTCCACCACGAGGATGGTGCAGTCGACGTGGATCTCCTTCTTGATGTTCCGGAGCTCCTTCATCATGTCGTCGTCGATCTGAAGGCGGCCCGCCGTGTCGATGAAGACCAGATTGAAGCCGTTGGCCTCGGCGTAGGCTGCGCCGGCCTTCGCGATGTCCACGGGATCTTTCTTGTCCCCCATCTTGAAGACGGGGACGCCCACCCGGGAACCGTTCGTCTCAAGCTGGCTGATGGCGCCGGGCCGGTACACGTCGCAGGCGACGAGCAGGGGCCGCTTCCCCTTCGCCCGGTACTTGCCCGCCAGCTTCGCGGCGGTGGTGGTTTTTCCCGAGCCCTGAAGGCCCGCCATCATGACAACCGTGAGGCCGCTCTGGTTGAGAGGGATCTCCGTGGTGTCGGAGCCCATCAGCTCCACCATCTCGTCGTGGACGATCTTGATGACCATCTGTCCCGGATTGAGGCCGTTCATCACGTCCTCGCCGATCGCCTTGTTCTCGACCGCCCGCGTGAAGTTCTTGACGACCTTGAAATTGACATCCGCCTCCAGCAGCGCCATTTTCACTTCTTTCATCGCTTCCCGGACGTCGTCCTCGGTCAGACGGCCTTTGCTGCGAAGCGAGCGGAATACGTTCTGCAGTTTTTCCGTTAATCCTTCAAATGCCATCCGTCAAAGCTCCTCCAGAATCTCATCCGCGAGGCGGGATATGCGCTCGTCGCCGGTCAGGGCGCGGATCTTCTCCGCCCTGGCCTTCACGTCCAGGAAACGCCTCACCAGCCCGAGCTTTTCCTCGTACCCGGCGAGAATCCGGCCGCACCGCTTGATCATGTCGTGCACGCCCTGACGCGTGATCCCGTATTCCCCGCCGACCTCGCTGAGCGACAGGTCCTCCATGACGACCGCCTGAAAGATCTGCTTCTGCCGCTCCGTGAGCAGTTCTCCGTAAAAATCAAAGAGGAGAGCCTCCTCGTATCGTTTGTCCATAACGGACATCTTATACGATCGCTCTCCCTCTGTCAAGCATTTTCTCTTTACACCCGTTACTCTTTTTTGCCGTGCCTGGCCAGCATCGTCTTCCTGACGGCCTTCAGGATGTTCTCATAGCCGGTGCAGCGGCAGAGATGGCCCGACAGCAGCTTTCTCAGCTCGTCGTCGGTGTAAAGCTTTCCGGAATCCAGGATCTCCTTCGCCGTGAGGATGAAGCCAGGGCTGCAGAAGCCGCACTGGATCGCCGTCTCGT
>CACYDL010000236.1 GCA_902773195.1 uncultured Lachnospiraceae bacterium | reverse complement strand
TTTTCCACATTGAGGATCTTTCCGCGGAGCGGAAGGATCGCCTGGGTCGCCCGGGACCTGGCCGTCTTGGCGGAGCCGCCGGCGGAATCTCCCTCGACGATGAAAATCTCGCAGTTCTTCGGATCCTTGTCCGTGCAGTCCGCCAGCTTGCCCGGAAGGGACATCCCGTCCAGGGCGCTCTTTCTTCTGGAGAGGTCCCTGGCCTTGCGGGCCGCCTCCCTCGCCCTCTGGGCCATGATGGATTTCTCGACCGTGGCCTTTCCGACGTTGGGATTCTGCTCCAGGAAGATCGTCAGCTGCTCCGTGACGATGGAGTTGACCGCGGACCTCGCCTCGGAGTTGCCCAGCTTCATCTTCGTCTGGCCCTCGAACTGAGGATCCTCGATCTTGACGGAGATGATCGCGGTCAGACCCTCCCTGATGTCCTCGCCGCTCAGATTCGGCTCGGAGTCCTTGAGGATCTTGTTCTTTCTCGCGTAATCGTTGAACACCTTGGTCAGCGCCATCCGGAAGCCCTCGACGTGCATGCCGCCCTCGGGGGTGACGATGTTGTTGACAAATCCGTAGGTGTTCTCTTTATAGCCGTCGTTGTGCTGCATCGCGACCTCGACCAGCACGCCGTTCTTCTCTCCCTCGCAGTAGATCACCTTGGGGTAGATCGGCGAGGAGCTCCGGTTCAGGTACTGGACAAATTCGACGATGCCGCCCTCGTAGTGGAAGACCCGCTGCTTCGGGCCGTCCTCCGGCCTCTCGTCCGTAAACGTGAACTTCAGCCCCTTCGTCAGGAACGCCATCTCGCGGAATCTCTGCTTCAGCGTGTCAAAATCGAAGCAGATGTCCTCGAAGATCTCCCGGTCCGGGAAAAACGTCACCGTCGTCCCGTGCTTCTCCGGTTCGCAGTCCCCCACGACCTTCAGCTTGTACATCGTCTTGCCGCGCTCGTATCTCTGCTGGTAGACCTTTCCCTCGTGGAAAATCTGCACCTCCAGCCACTCCGAGAGGGCGTTGACGACCGACGCGCCGACCCCGTGAAGTCCGCCCGACACCTTGTAGCCTCCGCCGCCGAACTTTCCGCCGGCGTGAAGAATCGTAAACACCACCTCGACGGCGGGGATGCCCGCCTGATGATTGATGCCGACGGGGATGCCCCTGCCGTTGTCGGACACCGTGACAGAATTGTCCGCATGAACCGTGACCTCGATGTGGTCGCAGGTTCCCGCCAGCGCCTCGTCGACCGAGTTGTCGACGATCTCATACACCAGATGATGGAGGCCCCGGAGCGAAGTGGACCCGATATACATACCGGGCCTCTTCCTGACCGCCTCCAGACCCTTCAGAATCTGAATCTGATCGGCGCCGTATTCTTCATGATCCTGGATATTCATCCGCTACTCCCTTCAATTCTGCCTTCTGTGACATGAAACACCCTGTCCGCGCGGAGCTTCTCCCTGACGGATTCATCCATTCCCGTGCAGGTGATCAGCGTCTGCGTATCTCTGATCGTATCAAGAAGTGCGTTCTGTCTTTCCCTGTCAAGCTCCGAGAGGACGTCATCCAGAAGAAGCACAGGCATCTCCTTCTTTTTCTCGAAAATGGTACTGATCTCCGAAAGCTTCATGGAAAGGGCGGCCGTTCTCTGCTGCCCCTGCGAGCCGTAGGGGCGCAGATCCATCCCGTTGGCCAGAATGGCCATGTCGTCCCTGTGCGGTCCCGCGCCGGTGGTCTTCATCCGGACGTCGTTCTCTCTCTTTGAGAGCAGGACCTCCTCGAAGGACTCGCCGGGGGACACGTTCGGCTCATATCTCAGCTTCAGTCTCTCGCGGCCTTCCGTGAGAAGAAGGTGCTTCTCCGCCGCCGTCTTTCTGAAAGACTCGACGAACGCCGCCCTCGCCGCGACGACCTTCCTCCCGTACTCCGCCAGCTGCATGTCCCACAGATCCAGCTCGGACATCCTGCGCGGATGGAAGGAAATCTCCTTCAGCAGGGCGTTGCGCTGGAGAAGGCATTTCGCGTAGCCCGACAGGTCCGAGAAATACACGCGGTCGATGCTGCAGAGAATCTGATCAAGAAATCTCCTTCTGCCGGAGGGACCGTTTTTGATCATGTTCAGGTCCTCCGGTGAAAAAAACACCAGACTGACGATACCGTAGAGATCCGCGGCTCTCCTCAGCGGCACGCCGCCGACGGCGTAGCCCTTTCCGCGGTTTCTCCTGAGATGGACGTCGATCCTGTACTCGCTTCCGCGCCGGTCCAGCGTCATCCGGATGTGGCTCTCTTCCTCGCCCATCCGGATCATATCCCTGTCCCTGGAGCCCCGGTGGGATTTCGTGGTCCCCGCGAGATAGATCGCCTCGAGAATGTTGGTCTTTCCCTGGGCGTTGGCCCCGTAGAGGATATTGGTTCCCGGATCGAAGGAGACCGAGAGCGTCCCGTAATTTCTGAAATTCAGCAGATCCAGCGACTTAACGAACAACTTTGATCTCCGTACCGCCCACGCGGACGACGTCGCCCTCGCGCAGCTTCCTGCCGCGTCTTAAGTCGACCTCGCCGTTGACCGCGGCCTCGCCGTTCTGGATCATCACCTTCGCCTCGACGCCGCTCCCGGCGATGCCGGCTGCCTTCAGCAGCTGGCCGAGGGTGATATATTCTTCTCTAAGATGCAGCTCTTCCATCGCGCATCGCCTTTCCGTGAAAATGTACCCGGTTCCTGCCGGAAGACGGACCTCCCGTGTGCCCCGGCCGGTCTTCCGCCCGCGTCGTCAGCGAATGAAATTGACCGGGAGGATCAGATAGACGTAATTGTCCCCCTCGTCCCTGATGAAGCAGGGAGCCTTCGGGTTCATGAAATAGAGCGTCACGTTCTCGTCGTCGATGGCCTTGAGGGCGTCCATGAGGAACTTCGGGTTGAAGCCGATGGCCAGGTCCCTGCCCTCCTTCTCCGTGTCGATCTCCTCGTTCATGGATCCCAGCGGGGAGTCGATGGAAAGCTTCATCTCCTGGTCCTCGATGTCGAAGATGATCGGCTTCTTGTCCCCCTCCCTCACAAAAAGGGAGGCGCGGTCGATACAGCTGAGGAATTCATTTTTCCTGACCGTGACGCGGGTCTCGTAATCCGTCGAGATCATCTGGTTGACGTTGAAGTACTCACCGTCGATCAGTCTCGACACCACCTTCGTGCCCGGAATCTCGAAGACGATATGATTCCTCGCGAAGAAGATCGTGACGACGTCGTCCATCTCCCCCGGAAGAATGCGGCTGATCTCGTTGAGAGTCTTCGCCGGAACGATGACCTTGATCGGCTCGGAGGATTCCTTGAGGGCGATCTTGCGGATCGCGATCCTGTGGCCGTCCAGGGCGACGACCCGCAGGATATCCCCGCTGATCTCAAACAGCTCGCCGGTCATGATCTTGTTGTTCTCGTTGACCGCGGCGGAGAAAATCGTCTGGTTGATCAGGTTTTTGAGAGAAAACTGCGAGATCGTGATGCTCCTGTCCTGCTCGACGCTGGGAATCTCGGTAAATTCATCCCCGCTCTGTCCCGCGATTTCAAAGAGAGCCTTGCCGCTCCGGATCCGGATCATGTTGCTGCCGTCGGACTCAAATTCCACGATCTCCTGGGGAAGCTTCCGCACGATGTCGGAGAACATCTTCGCGTTGACCGCGACGGTGCCCGGCACCTCCACGGTTCCCTGAAGATGGGTGCGGATGCCCAGCTCCATGTCGTTGGCAGTGAGGCGGATGTCGTTTCCCTGCGCCTCGATCAGGATGCACTCCAGGATGGTCATCGTGGTGTGGGCGGGAACGGCCCTGACCGCGATACCGACAGCCGACTGAAGATCTGATTTAGCAGCGATAAATTTCATAGACGTCTTCCTTTCGAGGCCTGTCCCGGCGGAACGCTTCCTGACGGAAACGGAAGAGACGGGGAGGCCGTCCATCAATTGTAAAAAGATAATAAGCAGAAACAGTAGGGCCTGTGGATTTGGGGATTAGTCCCTCCGATCCCCGCAAATACAGGCGTTTCCGGTGAGGAAAAGCCTGTGAAAATCGCCGGATCCGTGAGGATAATTCCCGTGTAAAGAAAATCATTCACAGGCTATCCCGCGGTTATCCACGTGGCTATGTCGATATCTCCGTTTCCCGGGCTCCTCCGGCCGGGCGTCCGCCTCAGTCGAGGCTGATCTTCTTTTTGAGGGCCTCGATGGTGCTCCTCATCTGGGAGTTGCTGCGGATCTCCTTCTCCACCTTGTTGATGGAATTGATGGCGGTGGTGTGGTCCGTCCGGTTGAGGTTCTGCGCGATGGTCTGAAGAGAGTCGTTCGTCATCTGCCGGCACAGGTAGATCGCGATATTTCTCGGATAGAGATACTTGTGATCCCTTCGGGAGCTGCGGAGGTCGTCGACGGACATGTTGAAATGATCCGCGACCACCCGGATGATGAAGTCGCAGGTGATGGTCTTCTCCTTGTTCGGCGTGATCATGTCCTGCAGGATCTGCTCGGCCAGGCTGAGGTCGACCACCCGCTCCTCCAGCTTCGCCTTCGCGTTCACCTTGTTGAGGCAGCCCTCCAGCTCCCGGATGTTGGACTTGATGTTCTTCGCGATGTAATCCAGGATCTCGTCGTCGAGGTGATAGCCCTCCAGGTCCTGCTTCTTGCGGAGAATGGCCATCCTGGTCTCGTAGTCCGGGGAGGAAATGTCCGCGATCAGACCCATCTCGAGACGGGAGCGGATGCGCTCCTCGAGAATGTTGAGATCCTTCGGCGGCTTGTCGGAGGATACGACGATCTGCTTCTTCTGCCCGTAGAGGGTCTCGAAGGTGTGGAAGAATTCCTCCTGGGTCGATTCCTTTCCTATAATAAACTGTATGTCGTCGATCAGGAGGACGTCGATATTCCGGTACTTGTCCCTGAAATGGGACATGGCCGAGTTGTTTCCGTTCCGGATGGCGTCGATCAGCTCGTTGGTGAAGGCCTCGGAGGTGACGTAGAGAACCCTGGCGTTGGGATTTTCACGCAGCACAAAATGGGCGATGGAGTGCATGAGGTGCGTCTTGCCGAGTCCTACGCCCGCGTAGAGATAGAGAGGGTTGTAGATCTCTCCCGGCGCCTCTGCCACCGCCAGAGAGGCGGCGTGGGCAAATTTATTGTTTGATCCCACGACAAACGTATCGAAAGTATATCTCGGATCGAGATGGGCTCTGTCCATCAGATCCTCCATCGCTTCGTCGTTCTTGTTCTCCCTGATCTTCTCCGCCTGGGAGGGGGTGATATAATGGATCCGGAGGTTGATTCCGGTTTCCTTCAGAATCGCGTTCCGGATCGCCAGCGTATACTTCTTGTTCAGAATGTTGATGTGGTTGTCGGTCGGTACGATGAAGGTGATGCCCTCGTTGTCCGCCGAGTGAATCTCGACAGGTTTGATCCACGTAGAAAAAGAGACGTCCGTAAGATCGTTCTCCACCTTGATTCGGTCGAGAATCGCCGGCCAGCTCGTCTCGATAGAGGTCAAATTATCCATATTTATTATCCGTTCGGGTGAATTACGGCGCCCCTTGCGGAGCGCTGAACAATTATCCTTATTATATGTGAAAAACGTCTGTTTTACAAGTGTATAGGGCGGCGGGTTCACATAAAAAACCGCCGATAATCCGAAGTTGTCGAAAAGCCGAAAAAGGATGTAAACAGGGAGGATTCCGCAATTCAGGTTGATTCGGCGCGGTCCCGAAAAATGAAAGCACAGGAAAACCACGACTTTTCCACAGGATTTCCACAAAATGTGGATAAATTACGTAAACTATTTCTTAAAAAGTACCGCTTGACATAAATCTGTCAATACCTTTATAATAGACAGGCAAATCTGATTTCAGACGAGGTGTAGAAATGAGCAGAAAGATGACATTTCAGCCGAAGAAGCTTTCTCACCAGAGAGTTCACGGATTTCGTAAGAGAATGTCCACACGCGGTGGCAGGAAAGTTTTAGCGGCCAGAAGAGCAAAAGGAAGAAAAGTGATTTCCGCCTGAAAAGAACGAAAGACCACATGTCTCATGTGGTCTTCTTTCTACTTTATTTAAAAAATCCGTCCCGGATCCGCCGGAACGGCGCCATCACACAACGACACATGACGGGTCTTAAGAAAAACGCGGAATACGCCGCGGTGTACAGAAGGGGCAGGTCGACAGCCGACAGGAACCTGGTTCTGTACGCGCTCGACAACGGGGCGGCCGACAGCCGTTTCGGAATATCGGTCAGTAAAAAAATCGGAAACAGCGTGGTTCGTCACAGAATCAAGAGACGGCTGAAGGAGATCTGCCGGCTCGGCGAGGCGTCTTTCGCGAAAGGCAAGGATTATGTGATCATTGCGAGAAAGCCTGCGTCGGATTCTGATTACGCGGCGCTTCAGAAGTCGCTGACAGGTCTCATGAAGAATTTCATGTGACGGCGGAACAAAAGCAATGGTTAAGAGAATCATGGTCGGAGGCATCCGATACTATCAGAAGCATGTCTCCCCTTATAAAGGGTACAGATGCCCTTATATCCCGACATGTTCCAATTACGCGATACAGGCTGTTGAAAAGCATGGTCCTCTGAAAGGAGGACTTCTTGGTCTGTGGAGAATTCTCCGGTGCAATCCATTCTCCCGCGGAGGGTACGACCCCGTTCCGTGACGCCGCGCCGGCGGAAGGACCCGGAGCAGCGGCCGGCTGCCCTTTATAAGCGCGTCTTTTTAAAAAAGGCGCGTCCGCCGGAAAATATGTAACAAGCGCGGGTAGTCCCGCGATGATAAAGGAGGAAAAGACGTGTCATATGTATTAACCAAGAGCAGCATGCCGATCATTAAATGGGTCGCAGAGGTGCTCGGACTGCTGATGAACGGAATCTATTTCGTGATCAGCAAAATCGGC
>CACYDL010000235.1 GCA_902773195.1 uncultured Lachnospiraceae bacterium | reverse complement strand
TCTTCGCCCATGTCCTTCCTCTCTTCGCCCATGTCATTTCTCTCTTCGCTCATGTCATTTCTCCTCCGCGCTTCCGGTTCCGGAGCTGATGAAAGAATCGACGGGATAGACCGTGCTCGTGCTTCCGTCCGTGAGGACGATCCGGGCCTCCGGCAGCACGTCCTCGAGAAGCTCGTAGCGCATCCGCTGCTTGGTCACCTCCGGATTCGCCCTGTATTCCTCGTAGAGCTTCGTGAAGCGCTCCGCCTGGCCTTCCGCCTCCGCGATCCGGGCGGCCTTCACGGCCTCCGCGTTCTTCACGATCTCGTCCGCCTCCGCCTCGGCGGAGGGCAGCTTCTCGTTCTGGTACTGCCGGGCGTTGTTCACCGCGGTGTCCTTGCCCTGCTTGGCGGTCTCCACCGCCTTGAAGGCCGACACGATCTCATTCGTCGGGGGCTCCGCGTCCTGGACCGTGATGTTGACCACCTGGAGCCCGATCTTTTCTTTCTCCAGCTGGGCGCGGATCTTTTCCTTGACCTCCAGCTGGATATTGGATTTCCCGACGGTCATGGCGTCGTCGACCGTGTAGTCGATGACGGTGGAGCGGATGGCCGCCAGCGCGATGTTCTTGAGGATGTTCTCCGGATCGCTGGAGGCAAACAGGTAATCGGCGGGATCCGAGACCCGGTACTCGAGATAGAAGTCGATGTCGATCAGGTTGAAGTCCGACGTGATCATGACGCCTTCCGTCTCGACGGTGAAGGTCTGCCCGTCGTTGTCGACCACGTACCCGATCCCCGTTCCGTGGATGGTCGTATCCACCTTGTGAACCTTCTGGAGAAACGGAATTTTCGGGTAAAGTCCCGCGGTATTTGTCGCCACGTGACGGCCGAACATCGTGATGACCGCCGTCTCCTGCTCGTCGACGCGGTAAAATATCCCGCCGTTCAGAAGGAAAAGAATGACCACCGCCGCGATGACCGGAATCAGATATTTTCTGCCCGGTTTCTTTTTCTGTTCCATAGGACGCTCCTTTTTGACGTAACTGCAGTTACCAGGATTATACTATCCGGGGCCCGGGCGTGTAAACCGGGTATACGGCGGTTCGCTCCGGGGCGTATAATAAAGCGGAAGGCTTTCCCTGATCCGGGCCTTTCGGAGGTGATCATGCTTCTCTCAGGAAAAATACAGATACTTGCGGAAATAAAGGAAGAGGATGCGGCCAACCCCTATCTGGAGCTGCTCTACGTGCCGGAGGGGCGCGTCCGGGTCCTCTGCGGCGGCGGGAACGTCGCGCTGCGCGCCGGCGATCTCTTTTTCTTCGAGCCGAACGAGCCCCACAGCGCGGTCTCCGTGGGGCGGACGCATGTGGTCAGACTTCTGTTTGACATGTCGGAGAGCGACGAGGGCTATCTGTCCGGTCAGTCGCGCTTTCACCGGCAGGCGTTTCTGGAAAATGAGACGGACTGCCGGCGGGTCGTGTCCCTGGTGATCGCCATCCTCCGGGAGACGGCCCGGAAGAACCGGCTTCTGCGCCTGAAGCTCCTGTATTACTCTGTTTTTGATCTGATCGTTCACGGCTACCTGCGCCGGACGGAGAGAGAGGCGGAGGGTCCCCTGGGGGAGATCCTGGAGGATCTGGCGAAGCATAACGGCACGGGCGGCAGCCTCGCGGAGTACGCCGCGAAGCTCTTTCTGTCGGAGGCGACGTTCTCGAGACGCTTCCAGAGGGCGGCCGGCCAGAGCTTCAGCGACTACACCTCGATGCTCAGGACCAGGCGCGCCGCCGAGCTTCTGTGGAGTACGGACGCCTCCGTGTCAGCCGTCGCCGCGGAGGCGGGTTTCGGGAGCAGCACCGTGATGCAGCGGCATTTCCGGAAGCAGTACGGCTGCACTCCCTCGGAATACCGGAAAAGAAGGGACCGGGCGGAAGGCGGGACGCCGGTCGGAAAAGAGGAGCTGAAGGGGATTCTCGACAGGATCGAGGAGCTTCAGCCCTCCGGGAAATCCACGGTCCGGGTCAGCGTGAGCGGGCTCAGGGAGCCGCTGACGCCGAAGAAGGAAATGCACTGCGTCTATTTCGGCGAGGCCAGGTGGCTTCTCGACGGCGATTCCAGGGAACAGCTGCTGGACACGTCGCGGGCGCTGGGTCTGCGCTATATCGAGGTCGGAAGCGTCTTCGACCCGTTTTTCCGGATCCGGCACGGCCACGCCGTGACGAATCTGCACTTTGAGCGGCTTGACCGGGCGCTGGATCAGATCCTGTCCTGCGGCTGCATCCCGGTGCTGCTGCTGCCGGAGAGCCGAAACGTCATCGTCCGGGAAATCGGGAACCTGTCGGAAGACGCGCCGGAGGAGCGGATCTTCGCGAATCCGGAGGAGTGGGAGAGCGTATTCCGGGCGTTTCTCCTCCACGTGCTGGAACGGCACACCTACGCGGCGGTCCGGAACTGGATCTTCGTGATGCGGCACGACCCCTTCTGGGAATCCGACGAGGACTGCCGGTTCTTCAGGGAGGTCTACCGCAGGACCTTCCGGCTGCTTCGGCGGCACGTCCCCGGGGCCCGGATCTGGGCGGGCGGCCTGAACACGACGGTCCTTCCGGCGGTTCTGGAGGAGGATCTCCGCGTCTGGAAGGAGGAGGGCCTTCTGCCCGACGCGCTGGACCTGATGATCTATCCGTACCGGATCAGCGCCAGCAAGAACAGGAAAAAGAACTGGGAATTCTCCCTTCTCCGGATCGACGCGGACCTGCATTTTGTGAAGGAGGAGCTGGCCGCCTATAAGGAGCTGGCCGCCCGGTGCGGCTGCGGACAGCTTCCCGCGGCCGTCTCCGAATGGAACACGTCCCTTTCCGAGAGAAACCCCTATAACGACAGCTGCGCCAAGGCCTGCCACATGCTGGCCCAGATGGCGGACGCCTCCGAATACGCGGAGATGATGTTCTTCCGGGGATTTTCCGACATGGCGGTCAGCGGCTTCGAGGAGGCGGAGCCGCTGATCGGGGCCGCGGCCCTTCTGTCCAGAGACGGAATCAGGAAGCCTTCCTTCTACGCGATGGAATTCTGGGGCAGACTCGGCCGTTACGTCGTGAGCCGGGGGGAACATCACGTCGTGGCGACCGATTACGGGGCGGTCTTTCAGATTCTCCTGTTTCATCCGACCAGGATGTCCGAGGAGTACAAGCTGATTCCCGAGAGCGAGCACAGGATGGACGAGCTGGTCTGGAGATCCGGGCAGGACGACCTGCTGCGCTTCGAGCTGCGTTTCCCGGAGCTGGCCGAAAAGAAAAAGATGCGCGTCTACCACATGAGCGACCGGGAGGGCGCGGTCTTCACGGAGTGGCAGAGGATCGGGAAGCCCTCGCAGCTCAGCCCGTCCGAGCTCCGGTATCTGAAGGAGAAGAGCACGCCCTCCCTCCGGGTACAGGTCGTCCGTCCCGACGACGGCGGGATCGCGCTGACGGCGGAGCTGGAGCCGAACGCGTTTTCCCTGATCCTGCTGGGATGAAGGCGGGGCCGGATGCCCGCCGCGGGTCAATCCGGGGGCGGAAGATGCAAAAAATGTTGCGATATGCGACGAATGATGCGTCCTCAGCCCGAAAACAGAAAAAATCGTCCCCGATCGATGAAAGAACGGAAGGAAGAGGGGCGCGTTTCCGTCCCGTTTCTGGTATACTGCAGTCAGACGGGAAACATTTCCGCCGGGATGAAACGAAACAGAAAATAACAGAGGAAAAGAGAAGGAGTAAAACAGATGAAGATGAAAAAGATGCTCTCGATTCTGCTCGCGTCCGTACTCGCCGCAGGCACGCTCTGCTGCGGTTCATTTACCGCCTTCGCCGACGACGAAGAGGAATACGACGAGATCAACGTCTCCTGGCTCGTAACGGCGCCCTTGACCAATGACGTCACGGATCCGATCGTCGAGGCGATCAACGAGATCACCGAGGAAGAGATCGGCGTCCACGTCAACATGACGTTCTATGATCCCGGCGCCTACGCTACGCAGGTTCCCATGGACATCCAGGCCAACGCCAAGCTCGACCTGATCATGTACACCCCGATCCCGGGCTCCGGCTTCCAGTCCTTCTACAGACAGGGACAGTTCATGGACATCAGCGGCTATCTGGAGGAGTACGGCCAGGGCGTGACGGAAGCGCTCGGCGACCTCATCGACGGAACCAAGGCCCCGGACGGCGGCATCTACGGCGTGGCGAGCAACCGCGTGCTCGGCTCCGAGCTCTATATCATCATGAAGACGGACGTCCTTGAGGAGCTCGGCCTTCTTGAAAAAGCGGAAAACATGACCACCTGGACGGAATTCGAGGAGATCCTGAAGGAAGTCGTCGCGAATACGGACCTCGCCGGCATCGGAAACTGCGACGTGGCCGGATCCACCTTCGCCGTCTCCCCGTATTTCACCGGCTCGGACTCCTTCGCGGAGAACAGGGGCTATGACACCCTCGGCGATACCAACTATCTGGTCGCTGCCGACAAGGACGGACATGTGCAGAGCTACTTCGGCTCCGAGGAATACGCCAAGGCCGTCGAGAGAGCCCAGAAATGGTACGAGGAAGGCCTGGTTTACAAGGATGCCTCCATCTCCCAGACCTACAACATCCACCTTTTGAAGGCCGGCACCTGCTTCTCCACCCTTTCCTCCGCGGAGCTTGGCGGCGAGGGAATCTCCGAGGCGATCTGCGGCTTTGACCTGACCTATGTGAAGGTGGCGGATTCCGTCTGCGGCACGGACGCGACCTACAAGTTCGGTTTCGGCGTCCCGGTCTGCGCGACGGATCCCGAAGCGGCGGTCAAATTCCTCAACCTGCTCTACACCAACAGCGACATCGAGAACATGCTCGCCTGGGGCCTTGAGGGCCGCGACTGGGTCGAGAAGGACGGAGAGGCGACGTATCCGGAAGGCGTGAACAGCGACAACTGCCTGTACCACATGGGCGACTACCTCAACGGCAACCAGTTCATCACGATCCCGTGGGAAGGCGACGGCGCGGACTTCCGCCAGGTCCAGATGGATTATCAGGATCAGCTGGTCTACTCCCCGTTCATGGGCTTCGCGGCGGAGACGGATGAATTCACCGAGAAGGCGACGGCCTGCTTCAGCATCGCCGAGCAGTACAGGAAGCAGCTCTCATCCGGAAGCAGCGGCGACTGGGAAGGCGTGCTCGCGGAGATGAACGAGAAGCTTGAGGCGAACGGCATCAACGATATCGTCGAATCGTATCAGACACAGCTCGACGCCTGGCGCGCGGAGCAGGGCTGATCAGCGAAAAGCGAGGAGAAGACAGTATGCTTATCAGGACGACGGAAGGCGCGGTGGAAGGCGTAAAGTGCGAGGGATATACCGTATATAAGGGGATTCCCTACGCGGCTCCCCCGGTGGGGGATCTCAGATGGAGAGCGCCGCAGCCGCCCGCGCCTTACGACGGAGTGCTGAAGGCGGACCATTTCGGAAATATCTGCTGGCAGACGCTGCCGAAACCCGATGTACCGATCATGGGCCGCTTCGTAAAGGAATTTTATTCGGATCCGGATTTTCTTCCGGAGATGAGCGAGGACTGCCTCTATCTCAACATCTGGGTGCCGGACGGAGCGGACGGCTCCTGCCCGGTGGGATTCTACATCCACGGCGGCGGCTTCGGCGGCGGCTTCAGCTCCGAGCTGGAATTTGACGGCGCGGAGTACTGCAGGCGGGGCGTCATCCTCGTCACCATCAATTACCGCGTCAATGTGTTCGGATTCCTCGCGCATCCGCAGCTCTCCGCCGAGAGCGGATGGAACGGGAGCGGCAATTACGGGATCCTGGACCAGATCGCGGCGCTTAAGTGGGTCCACGAGAACATCGCCGCGTTCGGAGGAAATCCGGAGAAAATCACGGTGTTCGGACAGTCCGCGGGAAGCATGAGCACCCAGGTGCTTGTCTCTTCCCCGCTCACGGAGGGGCTGATCAGCGGCGCGGTCTTCCAGAGCGGCCTGGCCTGCGAGGAAAACATTCTGGCCTGCCCGACGCTGGCGGAGGAAGAGAGCTACGGCGAGGTGCTGATGCGGCTCGCCGGGGCGCAGACCGTCGCGGAGCTGAGGGCGATCCCGGCCGAGGAGCTGCTCCGGCTCAGGGACGAGCTCGGCGCGGAGCTTCAGAGGACGCTGGGGAACAGCATGGTGATCGTTCCGTGCGTGGACGGGTACGTGCTGCCGGAGTCCGTGAAGGAGTGCTATGCCGGCGGAAGAATGAGGCAGATCCCGTATATGCTCGGCACCGTCATCGACGACCTCGGCTCTTCGCCGGAGGACATCGCGGCGGACAGACCCGGGCTCACCCACGCCGAAAACCTGCGCTGGAGCCGGAAGGTGCGCGAGGTGTTCGGAGGAGACGCGTGGAACTACTTCTTCAAGCGGAAGCTTCCCGGCGACGACTGGGGCGCGTTCCATTCCGCGGAGCTCTGGTACACCTTCGGAACCCTCGGCCGCTGCTGGCGCCCGATGGAGGAGCACGACTACGAGCTGAGCCGGGCCATGCTGGACGCCTGGACCTCCTTCATCCGGTGCGGCAATCCGGGAGGAGACTGGAGACCTTATACGGATGAGGATCCGTACGTACAGATCTTCGAGTGAGCCGGAGGGCTGACCTGAAGAACCGCACGGCAACAACCGTAAATCACACAGCGACAGCTGCAGCACCGCCTGCCGGGGATCCGGCAGGCGGTGTTTTTTCTCTATTTTTGCGAAAAACTGACAAATGAAGTATAATCTTCCATGACGCCGCTTCCGCGGCGTCATGGAAAGACAGAACCGGGCTGCTTACCGCGGCGCGCCGGAGGGCGCGGGGAGAAACCGTCCGGGAAATCAGCCGGCATCGGGCGCGGAGGCGGCGCGGAAAAACGGTGAAAGCCGCCAAAACACAGAGGAAGCGCGAAGATGAAAGAACACGAAAAAGAGAGGCGCGAGAGAGAGGAGCTGGAGCGCTACGGCGGCGACGTGCTCCGGTCGGATCTCATGCGGAAAGCCTTTAAGCAGAAACATCACATGCGCACCACGGTCGGAGAGCACACCATGCGGGTGACCCGCGCGAGCATCAAAATCGGCCATGCGCTTCAGAAGCTTCACGTCCCGGTGGACATGTCGTCCGTCGTCGTGGGCTCGCTCTGCCACGACCTGGGCATCATCGGGCGCGACGAGAAATATTCCTCCAATTACGAATGCTACAGGAAGCATCCGGACGATTCCGTGGAGGCCGCGGAGAAACTGCTGGGGAAGCTGCCGGAGAAGACCAGGGATGTCATCCGCTGTCACATGTGGCCTATCCCTCAGACGAAAATGCCCAGATCCATCGAGGGCTTCATCGTCTCCGCCGCGGACAAATACAGTTCGGCCGCGGATCTCATAAAGGGGCGCAGGAAACACACAGAGGAAAAGAAAACCGGGGAGTGACATATGGGAAAAGATTATATGCAGAGAGAATATACGGAAAACGGAGAGAGGGTGGTCCGGCTGGCGAAACCGGTCCGGAAAGGGCTGCTGGGATTCGTGTTCAGCAGGTTTTTCTTCATCGCGCTGGCCCTGGCCGCGGAGGTCCTGATCCTGGTCAGCCTGCACCTGTGGTTCTTTGACAAGCTGCCCATCCTGCTGTACCTTCAGTGGATTTTCGCCTTTGTGATGATCCTCTATCTGTTCAACAGCGGCATGGATTCCTCCGCCAAGCTGACGTGGATGCTGATCATATCCCTCCTCCCCGTACCGGGCGCCATCCTGCTGTTCCTGACCCAGACCAACATCGGACACCGGATGGAAGCCAGGATGGTGAAGGAGCAGCTCGACAAATCCGCCGGGATGCTGAAGCAGCCCGACGGCGTGCTCGAGGAGGTCACACATGACGGCTCCGGAACGGACGACCTCTGCCGCTATCTCAACCTCACCGGCAGCTTCCCGCTGTATAAGGGGACCGAGGTCACCTATTTCCCGCTCGGGGAGAACAAGTTCGAAGCCATGCTGGCTGAGCTGGAGAAGGCGAAAAAGTTTATCTTCATGGAGTACTTCATCCTTGAGGAAGGCTACATGTGGGGACGCACGCTCGAGATCCTCCTGCGCAAGGTCCGGGAAGGCGTCGACGTGCGCGTGATGTACGACGGGATGTGCGAGATGTCCACGCTGCCCACGGACTACTGGAAGCTTCTGGAGAAGCACGGGATCCGCTCCAGGGCGTTCTCCAAGATCAAGCCGGTGGTTTCCTCCCACTACAACTACCGGGATCACCGGAAGATTCTGGTGATCGACGGCAGGACGGCGTTCACCGGCGGCATCAACCTGGCGGACGAATACATCAACCGCAGGGAGCGCTTCGGCCACTGGAAGGACACGGCGGTCATGCTGAAGGGCCCTGCCGCAGACAGCTTTACGCTGATGTTTCTTCAGATGTGGAACATCGGGGTGAAGGATCCGGACTACCGGACCTGGCTGACGGAAACCCCGGAGATTCCCGGGGCGGCCGGCTATGTCATGCCCTACTGCGACTCGCCTCTCGACGACTATAAGGTGGGCGAGACCGTCTACATGGATATCCTCAGCCGGGCGACGGATTACGTGCATATCATGACGCCCTACCTGATTCTCGACGGCGAGCTGGAGACCTCTCTGCGGTACGCGGCCCAGCGCGGGGTGGACGTCCGGCTGATCCTTCCCGGGATTCCCGACAAAAAGATCGCCTATTCCCTCGCCAAGCGCGAGTACAAGTCCCTGCACGACGCGGGCGTCAAAATCTACGAGTATACGCCCGGCTTCGTTCACGCCAAGGTCTGCGTCAGCGACGATATCCGGGCCGTGGTCGGAACCATCAATCTGGACTACCGCAGCCTGTACCATCACTTTGAATGCGCCGCCTACATGTACCGGACGGACTGCATCGATGAGATTGAGAAAGACTTTCAGGATACCCTGTCGAAGTGCAGGGAGGTGACGGACGACTCGATCAAACATGAAAAACTGACCGTGAAGCTGGTCGGGACTGTCGCGAAGCTGATCGCGCCTCTCATGTGACGGGGCGGAGCGCAGGCCGGCCTTGAAACAGGCCGAGGGACTTTGCGTAAAGCAGACAGAAAGGCGGTACAGAAGCAGAGAAAGAAAAGACGCCAGGCGCGCTGCCGGGATCCGGACGGATCCGGCAGCCGCCTTTTTTATTCTGCCCGGGGGTCCCCCGCGACGCGGTAATCCCCCTTTTTCTTCAGATAAGCCAGGCAGACGAGGCACATGACGATCTGGAGCAGAGAGGAGCAGGGGGTGGCCAGCCCGATGCGGAAAAGGGATACGGGCCGGATTCTGCTCATAAACCAGGAGACGGGCACACGGACGCCGAAGGCGCTGACAATTCCCTGCGCCATGACGAAGGTCGTGAGGCCGAGCCCGTTGTAGTATCCGATGAAGACAAAGAAAACCGCGGTAAACATGCAGTCGATGGCGTAGGATTTGAGATAGTCCGCGCCGGCCAGGACCACCTGCGGATCATTGCTGAAGATGCTGCAGAGCAGATCCCCCCGGAAGAAGGTGAAGACGCCGATGACCACGCCGGCCGCGAGAGAGGCGCCGATCCCGTAACGGAGGGCCTTCAGGGCGCGCCCGCTCTTCCCCGCGCCGGTATTCTGCGCCGTAAAGGCGGCCATGGACTGCATGAAGGAGCTCGGCACGAGCATGATGAAGGCGCACACCTTCTCCGCCACGCCGACGCCCGCGGAGGGAATGAGCCCCAGGGAATTGACGATGGCCTGAATGATCAGGAAGGAGACTCCCACCAGAAAGTCCGAGAGGGCGAGGGGAAGGCCCAGGGTGATGAGCCGTCTCCAGATCTTCGTGTCCACCCGGACCATGCTCCACGAAAAGGCGAAGGGCAGGGTCTGTCTCCGGATCAGGGCCAGGGAGACCAGCACGCTGATGCCCTGCGCCGCCACGGTCGCGGCGGCGGCGCCCGCGGCGCCCAGCCCGAAGACCGCCACAAGGAGAAGGTCGCCCGCGACGTTGAAGAAGCAGGCGATCACCACCGCGGTGAGCGGCGTCTTTGAGTCGCCGATGCCGCGGAAAACGCTGCCGATCAGGTTGTAGCTGACGATGACCAGCACGCCGGCCCCGCAGATCCGCACATAGGAGACCGTCTGGCCGAAGGCCTCCGCGGGCGCCCGCATGACGGCGGCCGCGGCGTTCGGAAATCCTGTCAGAACGACGGTCAGGACCGCCCCGAGCACAGCGAACAGGGAGATGCCCGCGCCGATGGTCGTCCCTCCCTTTTTACCCTCGCCTCTTCCGATCTGCTGGCCGAGAAGCACCGTCAGCCCCATGGCAAAACTCGAGAGGGGGCCGGTCAGGGTCATCATGATGCCGGATCCGGTCGCCACGGCCGACACGTCCCGGGACGAGGCAAAGCGGCCGACCACCATGAGATCGACGGCCCCGTAGGTGGCCTGCAGCAGCATGGCGGACAATACGGGGAGGGAAAAACGGATCAGCTTCGGAAGGATCGGTCCCTCCGTGAAATTCTGTGCTGCCTGCTTCGAAGTATTCATGCGGTGCGCTCCATAAAAAAAGACCGGACAGACTGCAGGCGCGCGCCTGCCATCTTATCCGGTCGTTTATTCCTGCTGTCGTAAGAATCATCAACCTCCGATGACGATACATATTGTAAAGAATGCGGTTCCGGATGTCAAGACCGCGGCCGGCGAAAGAATTTTCGCGGCGGTTTTCGTTTTCGTCCGGACGGGTTTCCGAAAAGATTTGCCTGTTTTTGCGGAAAAGCTTATACTTTACTGATATCGCGCCGGCAGGCGAAGAGGGGAGCGGAAATGTTGAAGACCGAGAAAAAAGTGGAGTATCTGGAACTGATCTATGACCTCATCTTCGTGTACGTCATAGGCCGCAATCATTCCCTGCTTCAGGCGGCGGAGGACGGGTTTATCCCGGGATCGCTGTTCCTGACCTATGTGCTCTTCACGCTGGCCGTCATCCAGATCTGGAACTATTCCACCTACTATATCAATATGTTCGGCAGAAACAGCGTGCGCGACCATATCTTCCTCTTCGTCAATATGTACCTGCTGTACTATATCGGCGAGGGGACGCGCCTGCACTGGGAGAGCTTCCGCATCCAGTACCACGCGGCGTGGGCGCTGATTCTGATCAATATCGGGATGCAGTATCTGATCGAGCGCCGGCATCACAGACAGAGCCCGGAGACGTGCCGGACCATACGGAATACGGCCGCGGTGCTGTTCGGGGAGGCGCTGCTGGTGCTGCTCTCCCTGCTGCTGACGAAGGACGGATTTCCCGTTTTTTCGCTCCTGGCGGTTCTCTTCGGAATCGTCATGACCTCGGTCCACGCGGACGAGGGGAGAGCGGAGATCATAGATTTCAGCCATCTCTCCGAGCGGGCCATGCTGTATGTGGTCTTCACCTTCGGCGAGATGATCATCACGGTCTCTTCGTATTTCGAAGGAACGCTGACCGCCGGCTCCGTCTATTTCACCGCGATGGCCTTTCTGATCGTGTCCGCCCTGTTTCTGAGCTACGAGGTGCTCTACAATCACATTATCGACAGGGAAAAGGTCACGACCGGGCTGACGTACATGCTGATCCACGTGTTCCTGATTTTCGCGCTGAACCTTCTCACTACGGCCCTTGAGTTCATGAGGGACACCCGGGTGAGCCTGTTCCCCAAGACCGTTTTTCTGGTCACGGCCTTCCTGCTGTATTACCTCTGCCTGTTCGCGCTGATCAGAGGCGCGGGAAAAAAGGCGTACAGGCGCGGCCGGTCCGTTCTGCCCATGATCATTCCGGTGGTGCTGTTTGCCGGGCTGATGATGGCTCTCCGGGAGCGCATGTACGCCAATATCGCCGTCTCGGTGCTGTTTGTGTACGGGATGTTTCTGGGGATTTACCTGACCGGAAGACGCGGGTCCGCCGGGGACTGACCGCAGGGCGCGGCCCGTTTACGGCCCGGGCGGCCCGGGCGGACCGGGTAGGACAGGAAGCTTCTTCGCCGCAGGGAGCGGCCGGCCTGTCTACAGGGCGTCGGGCTGTTCCGGCGGCTCGGGGAAGGACGACGCGCCGGACGCGGGTTCCTCCACGACGACGTTGAGGGAGTAGTACGGGGCGTACGCCTCCTCCAGGGTCTTCTTAAGAACCGGCTCGAAGAGGCCGCGGATGGCGAGAACCGCGTAATCGCGGGCGGTTTTCGCCGAGTCGGCGTCCGCCTCGATTTCCTCCCGGATCCGGGTCATGGCCTCTTCCTCGAGGGCGCTCATCATCTCGGGCGTGATCTCCATCTCCCCGAAGCGCAGAGGGGCGTTGTTCGTATCCAGGAATTCCGTGGCGGCCTGGTCGTACAGGACCCGGAGCTCGGGCGCCGGAATGCGGACTTCGACGGTCCGCGCGTCCGGATCGACCGAGATGTCGTCGTCCTGTATGCGGGTCAGATCGACGTAGTATTCGCCGATGCCGTGGAAAATGATATTTTTGGACTGTGAGTAAAGCGGGGCCCAGATCCCGTTTTTCTTCGCCTTCTCCCACACGCTTGCCTTCTGGGAGTACACGCGGAGACTGCTGTCCTGCTCCGCTTTTTCGAGAAGAAGCCGGTCGAAGCCCACCTCGAGAGAGTAGGGGACGTCCTTCTGGGAGATGAGGCGGGAGCCGTTTCTGCTCAGGCGGATCCCGATCACGTCGGAGAGCGTGTAGGGATTTCCGGTGGCAGCAAAACAGAGGACCCAGGGAATCAGGATTCCCAGGATCAGTCCGACGACGAAGAATCTCACTCTGTGCGTTTTTACCGGTCTTGACGTTTTTCTGCGGGCAGCCATATCAGAAGAACCCCTGATTGATGAGAGTGACGATGACAACAATCGCGATGACGGCGATCAGCAGGATGGTGCTTTTTCTCATGGCAGTCCTCTCTCTTTGTATATTTGATACTGCTGTTTGATACTGCTGTCTGATACTGCCATTCTAAAATGAACGGAAGGAAGATGCAAGTTGAATCTGGCCTCAGGAAAGGACGTATCCTATTGCCCTTCGCCGCGTCAACGTGGTATAATTGCGATACTTGCACCGATGCGTACAGCCGGTGCGAAAAACACTTATTCACTAAGGAGGGAAAACCAGTGAAAAAGATTTTAGGTGTGTTTCTGGCTGCGGCCATGACGCTGTCCATGACGGCTTCCGCATTTGCCGCCGAAGTCACGACGATCGACCTTGGCGACGAGGACGCCGTCGAGTCGACGGTCGAGGAGGCAGCGGAGACCGGTGAGGCGGGAGATTACCACATCGGTATCGTTACGGGATCCGTTTCCCAGTCCGAGGACGACAGAAGAGGAGCGGAAGCGTTCCAGGCCATGTACGGAGAAGACAGAGTCACTCTGGCGATCTATCCGGACAACTTCACGGAAGAGCTTGAGACCACGATCCAGACCATCGTCAACCTTTCCGACGACCCGGAGATGAAGGCGATCATCGTCAACCAGGCGATCCCGGGCACCACCGAGGCGTTCCGTCAGATCAAGGAGAGACGTCCCGACATCCTCTGCATCGCCGGCGAGTCCCATGAGGACCTTCCGGAGATCGGAAGCGCGGCGGATCTGGTCTGCAACAACGACTTCGTGGCCCGCGGCTATCTGATCATCCGCACGGCCCATGAGCTCGGCTGCGACACCTTCGTGCACATCTCCTTCCCGCGTCATCTGTCCTATGAGACGATGAGCCGCCGT
>CACYDL010000234.1 GCA_902773195.1 uncultured Lachnospiraceae bacterium | reverse complement strand
GCCATGGACGACAACCCGTATATGCAGGCGCGCGCGACCGACGTCAAGGACGTGGCGGACCGCGTCATCCGGGCCCTGGAGGGAGGCGACGGAGACACCAACCATTTTACGGAGCACGTCATCCTTGTGTCCGACGACCTCGCCCCGAGCGAGACCGTCCAGCTGGACAAGACGATGGTGCTGGCATTTGTCACGAGAGAAGGATCCACCAACTCCCATACCGCGATCCTTGCCAGAACCATGAATATTCCGGCGCTCTGCCAGACCCCTGTCCCGAGGGATGCCGACGGAAAACCGGGTATCGTGGACGGATATACAGGCCAGGTCTTCATCGATCCGGACGACGAGACGATGGAGAAATACCAGAAGCTTCAGGAGGAGGAAACCGAGAAGAAGAAGCTGCTCTCGGAGCTGAAAGGTAAAGACTCGGTCACGAAGTCGGGAAGGAAAGTCAAGCTCTTTGCCAACATCGGCGGAATCGGCGACTTAAGCTTCGTGATGGAGAACGACGCGGGAGGCATCGGCCTCTTCAGAAGCGAGTTCCTTTATCTGCAGAATGACGACTTCCCCACGGAGGAGGAACAGTTCAAGGCATACAAACAGGTCCTTGAGATGATGGCCGGCAAGGAGGTCGTTGTCCGCACGCTCGATATCGGCGCCGACAAGCAGATTGATTATTTTAATCTCGACAAGGAAGAGAATCCCGCCCTCGGCTACCGCGCGATCCGCATCTGCCTGACCCAGGAGGAGATTTTCAAGACGCAGCTCCGCGCCCTTTACCGCGCGTCGGCTTTCGGAAATCTCGAAATCATGTTCCCGATGATCACATCGGTGTGGGAAGTAGAGAAGGCGAAAGCGGTCTGCGAGGAAGTCAGGGCAGAGCTTACCGCTGAGAAGATCCCGTTCAAGGAAGTGCCGCTCGGCATCATGATCGAGACTCCGGCCGCCGTTCTGATCGCGGACGATCTGGCAGAACTCGTGGACTTCTTCAGTATCGGCACGAACGACCTGACGCAGTATACGCTGGCGATTGACCGTCAGAACCAGAAGCTCGACCGCTTCTTCAACGCCCATCATCCGGCGGTGCTCCGCGAGATCCAGATGACCATCGAGGCGGGCCACAGGCACAACACCTGGGTCGGCATCTGCGGAGAGCTGGGCGCGGATCCGGAGCTGACGGAGCGCTTTGTGGAGTGGGGCATCGACGAGCTGTCCATGAGCCCGTCCTCCATCCTTCCCGTCAGAAAGATCATCCGCGACATGGACTGAGACGGCGCGGACCGGGAATTCCCCCGCGGGACGAGATGAGAAAAAACGTCATCCGCGGGAGGAAATGAGAGAGGTTGCCCATTTCCGGGCGTTGTGTTAATATCATATCTGTATCAGAAAAGACTGTCATGCCGCATGAGCATGGCAGTCTTTTAGAAAGCGCGGAACTTAAGCGCCGCGAAGCGGAACCCGGCGGGGCGCAGCCCTCCCCGAGGAGAAGCCCCGCGGTCTGACGGACAGAAGGAAGAATCAATGATTTTGGATGTTTTACTGGATGCGGCTCTGGACTGCCTGAAGGATCTGCCGTTTCTTTTCGTGGCGTTTCTGGTCCTGGAGGCGCTGGAGCACCACACCTCCGACTGGATGAACCGGTCGCTGAAGAGGGCGGGAAACTTCGGACCCGCCGTGGGAGCCGTCCTCGGCTGCGTCCCTCAGTGCGGCTTTTCCATCATGGCGTCGGATTTCTACGCCGGGGGCGTGATCACGCTGGGAACGCTGATCTCCGTCTACCTGTCGACCTCCGACGAGGCCCTGGTCATTCTGATGTCGAACCCGCAGCACTTCGGGGACATCGGGAGGCTGATCGCCGTAAAGATCGTGATCGGCGTGACGGCGGGCTATCTCATTCTTTTCTGTGAGAAGCTGTGGAAGAGACGGCACAGGGTGCAGGAGAAGGAGATCGAGGATCTGTGCCGGAACTGCGGCTGCCACGATGAGGAGGGAGGAATCCTGAAGCCCGCGCTCCATCACACCGGGGAAGTGCTGCTGTTTCTCTTCCTGTTCACCTTCGCGCTGAACCTGCTGTTGGAGCTGATCGGGATCGAAAATGTGTCCCGCCTCCTGCTGGGCAACACGTTTTTCCAGCCGGTGCTGGCCTCGCTCATCGGCCTGATCCCCAACTGCGCGGCCTCGGTGATGCTGACGCAGCTCTACATCGACGGCGTGATCAGCTTCGGCTCGGCGGTGGCCGGCCTCTGCTCGGCGGCCGGCCTGGGCCTGGCGGTCCTCTTCCGCATCAACCGGCACAGGAAAGAAAACCTGATGATCACAGGCCTTCTGCTGCTGGTGGCGGTCTGCGCCGGCATCGTGATCCAGCTGCTCTTCGGGTAAAACCGCACCGTGCTCCGGCGGCTCTATAGGTGAAGCTGCTTCATGATCCGGCGGCCGCCGGGCAGCGGGAGATGCGCTCCGACAGTGGTATTCGTGTCCGTCCGATTTCGGCTGAGCCGGATTCGGACGGACTTCTTGCGTTTTGGGCGGGCAGGGATTATAATATTCATATCGAATAAATAGGAATTGGAGGCTTTCTACATGAAGGTTTCGACAAAAGGCCGCTACGCGCTTCGGATTATGCTGGATCTTGCGGTACACAACACGGGAGAGCTGGTTCCTCTGAAGGATATTGCGAAACGACAGGAGATCACTCTGAAATATATGGAGCAGATCATCTCCCCCCTCTCCAAGGCGGGCCTAGTGGTGAGCCTGCGGGGCTCAAGCGGGGGCTACCGTCTGGCCAGAAAGCCGTCCCAGTACACCTGCGGCGACATCCTGAGAGTGGTGGAGGGCCCTCTGACGCCGACGGCGTGCCTCAGCCAGTCGGGAACGGTGGACTGTCCCAGGGCGGAGATCTGCCCGACCGTCTCGTTCTGGAAGGGGCTCTATCAGGTGATCGAGAACTATGTGGACAGCGTGACGCTGGAGGACCTGATGGAGAAGGAAATGGAGTCCGTGGGCGACTACGTGATATGAGCCTGCGGCAGAAGCGGGAGGCGAAAATCTGCTTTGCCGGGGAAACCGTGCCGGAGACGGCGCGGTTTTTTTTGTGCCCGCGGCAAATTTACGGTTGACAAACAGGAGACTTCTGCTATAATTCATATAAACCAACTAGGAAAAATAGGTTTACAATTCCGCACGCGGATATCTTTGAGAGGAGGAAGATGATTATGGCACAGATTTATCAGAGCGCGACACAGCTGATCGGGGGAACACCGCTGGTGGAGTTTCGGAATATTCACAGGGAGCTGGGCCTTGAGGCAACGGTTCTGGCCAAGCTGGAGTATTTCAATCCGGCCGGCTCCGTCAAGGACAGGATCGCGAGGGAGATGATCGAGACCGCCGAGGCGGAGGGCCGGCTGAAGGAGGGCTCCGTCATCATCGAGCCGACCTCCGGCAACACGGGCATCGGCCTTGCCGCGATTTCCGCGGCAAAGGGCTACCGCATCATCCTGACCATGCCCGAGACCATGAGCGTCGAGCGGAGAAATATCCTGAAGGCCTACGGGGCGGAGATCGTTCTCACGGACGGCTCGAAGGGCATGAAGGGCGCGATCGAGAAAGCGGCGGAGCTGGCGGAGAGCATTCCGGGAGCCTTCATCCCCGGACAGTTTGACAATCCGGCCAATCCCGCCGCCCACTACAAGACCACAGGTCCGGAGATCTGGGAGGCGACAGATGGAGCCGTGGATATTCTGATCGCCGGCGTCGGCACGGGGGGAACGCTGACGGGTGCCGGAAAGTATCTCCGGGAGAAGAAGCCGGGGGTTGAAATCTACGCCCTCGAGCCCGCCTCCTCCCCGGTTCTGTCCGAGGGACACGGGGGACCGCACAAGATTCAGGGAATCGGGGCGGGATTCGTCCCGAAGGTGCTGGACACCGGCCTCTACAACGGCGTCGTCACGGTCTCCAACGAGGACGCCTTTGAGACGGCCAGGCTGATTGCCCGGAAGGAAGGCGTTCTGGTGGGCATCTCCTCCGGGGCGGCCTTCTTCGGAGCGGTCACTCTGGCGAAGCGCCCGGAAAACAAAGGAAAGGTGATCGTCGCGGTCCTTCCTGACTCCGGCGACCGCTACTATTCGACGCCCCTTTTCCAGGAGGCATAACCGCCTGCCGGCGGCGGCGCGGCGCGCCGCGCCGCCGCTTCCGGCTGACAAGGCCCCGGCTGCGGATCCGGGCGCGGCCCTTTGCCGCCGATCCGCGCTTTACTTTTGAGCCCGTTTGTGTAAACTGGTAATCAGACGAACCGGTGATGCGCGTAAGCGGGCTTTTTTCGTGTGAAAGAGAGGAGAACGGGACATGACACTGGGATTCATTGGCGGGGGAAACATGGCGTCGGCGATCATGGGCGGCATCATAAGAAAAGGCATACTGCCGCCGGAGGACATCATCGTATCGGATTTTTGCGACAACGTCTCGGAGAAGCTGGGCGTCCGCTTCACGCGGGACAATCTCCGGACCGCCGGCGAGGCCGACGTGCTGTTCCTTTCGGTGAAGCCCCAGATCTATCCTGCCGTCATCGCGGAGATCCGGGACCATCTGAAGGAGGGACAGCTGATCATCACCATTGCCCCCGGCAAGACCCTGTCCTGGCTCCGGGAGCAGTTCGGCAGGGATCTCCACATCATCCGGACCATGCCCAATACCCCGGCCATGGTGGGAGAGGGAATGACGGCGGCCTGCCCCAACGCCCTGGTGACGGAGGAGGAGCTGGAGACGGCCCTCACCCTGCTGCGTTCCTTCAGCTGCGTGGAGGTCATTCCGGAGCATCTGATGGACGTCGTCACCTCCGTCAGCGGAAGCTCCCCCGCCTACGTCTTCCTGTTCATCGAGGCGATGGCGGACGCCGCGGTGGCCGGCGGCATGCCGAGAAAACAGGCCTACACCTTTGCCGCCCAGGCGGTCCTGGGCAGCGCGAAGATGGTGCTGGAGACGGGAAAGCACCCCGCCGAGCTCAAGGATATGGTCTGCTCCCCCGCGGGGACGACCATCGAGGCGGTGCGGGTCCTGGAGAGACAGGGGCTGCGGAGCGCCGTCTTCGAGGCGATGGCAGCCTGCACGGAGGTCTCGAGGCGGCTGTGAGACGCCGGACGGACTTGCCGCAAAAGACAACGCGAAACGGCGGCATTCCGGGATCCCCTGCGAGACAAAAGAACCCGAAATGAGAATTATCTCTTGACAAAGACGTCCCGAAGCGATAGACTAATATCTGCTGTTGAACCGACAGCAGGCATAAGTGTGTGTAGCTCAGCTGGATAGAGCGTCTGGCTACGGACCAGAAGGTCGTGGGTTCGAATCCTATCACACACGCTATGCCAGGGCG
>CACYDL010000233.1 GCA_902773195.1 uncultured Lachnospiraceae bacterium | reverse complement strand
CGGATCCACGTTCCTGGTCAGCTGCCGGGCGGCGGCCTCGGCCTCGCTCTCCGGCACGTCCCTGATGAGGTCGGGCGCCTTCTCGATCTTCTGGAACACCATACAGTTCGGCGTATCAAGCTTCTTCGGCTTTCCCTTCATCACCAGGACGTCCTTCTCATAGTCGATGGCGAACGTCGTGATGGAATTGGAGCCGTTGTTGACCACCGCCAGATGCTTCTGATCCGGGAAGAGCGCGATGTCCTTCGGATAGATGCCGCTGGTGGGCAGGGAAAACAGTCTCGTGAGCATGCCGGATTCCTGGTCGATCTTATAGCAGGCCACGGAATCGTCCCCTGAGGTCGAGCAGAACAGATATTCCCCGTCGTAGGAAATCCTGAGCGCCGAAGCCGCGTCGTGGGGATCCCTCGCGTCGGAAAGCGTCGAGACCTCCTGCCTGAGCTCAAAGACGGGATAGCCGTTGACGACGTCGTAGGAGTAGACCCGGACGACGTTCATGATCTCGCAGAGCACATAGGCATACTTCCCGTTTCTGCTGAAATGGATGCTTCTCGGACCGGCCTCCCTCCCCATTCTGAGAATGTCGACCTTCTGGAGCTTGTTGTAGGTGTGGTTGATCCTGTAGAGAACCACCTGGTCGATCCCGTTGTCCACGGCGCAGAGGAAGCGGTTGTCCGGCGTCACGCGGACGCAGCACACGTGGGGGCGGAACGAGCGCTCGTTGACGGCGCCGGTTCCCTTGTGGAACACGCCGTCCATCAGGCTTCCGAGGCGTCCGTCCTGATGGGTGTGGACCACGGTCACCTTGCCGTCGTGATACCCGGCGACAAAGAGATATTTCCCCTCCAGATCCACGGACATGTGGCAGCCCCTCATGCCGTTGATGTCGATCTCGTTGATGGGCGTGAGATCGCCGTCCGGCTCGATCCGGTAAGCCCTGACTCCCTCGTCCGCGATGGAGTAGAGATACTTCATGTTTTTGGATCGGGTGATGTAGGAAGAGTTGTTGACCGGAACCACCTTCCTCAGATAGAGAAGCCCCTCCTCCACATCCACGTCGTAGATATGGATTCCCTTGCTGGTTCCGTTCGTATAGGTGCCCACATAAGCGACATAAGCATCATTCGCGCCCATTTTTTCCCTCCTGATCAGAACTTGACCCGGTCTCCCGGCTTCAATACAAGAATCTTTTTCTTTTTAAACGCGAGCTCCTCCCGGCAGTGATACGGCACCACCGTGCGGAAGCAGTTTCTTTTCAGAAGCCTCATCATCTCGTCGACATTCTGGTGCACGCTGAGACGGTAGAATTCCGCCTTGCCCTCGTCGAGCAGTTTTCTGGCCCAGCTCGCGGGGTCCTGCTTGCCCGTCAGGATGACCCTGCCGCCCGCCTCGATCACCCGCGAGGCGGAATCGCGGTTGATCTGCCGGCACAGCTGGGAATCCCGGACCAGCACGCCGGCGTTCCTGTACTTCTCCGGAAAAGCGCCGCCGGCCCCCGCCTTTCCGATCTCCTTCTCAAACTCTTCGATGCGGGTCATGCGCAGATCCCGAAGGGAGTCCAGAAAGCCCCGCTTCAGCCACAGGCGCCTGTCGGCCGGGGAAGAGAATTCCCCGACGAGGGAGTCCGACAGAACGGCGGTCCGGTCGTATTCCGCCAGCAGCCGCATCACGTCGAAGCCTCTCCCGTGGGACGGCACCGGAAACAGCAGCGGGACATTCCCGACGGCGTCGTCGGACAGCCTCTTCTCCACGCTCTTTCTGTGCGCGTCCGCGCCCTCCTTCTCATAGCCGTAGGCGCAGTCGACCACCGCGAGATCCGCCTGAAGGTCGCGGATCTTGTCACATTTATAGGCGTAGGAACGCTCCTCATAGTCGCCGGTGAACAGGATTCTCTTCTCCTTCATCCGGAAAAGAAACCAGACGCTGCCGATGCAGTGCCCGCTCCTGCCCCAGCGGACGTAGAGATCGTCCCCCAGGCGGAACTCCTTCAGCGGCCCGGCGCAGTCCTCCAGGGCGCGGGCGTTCCGGATCCCGCAGGGGATGTACTCAAGCGTGGCCCTGCTGGCGACCACCGTCCCGCGGAAGCCGTGCTCAACAAGCCACGGAACCGCGCCGGCGTGATCGGCGTGGCAGTGCGTCAGAAACAGATAATCGATCCTCCGTATCTGTTCATCGTCCAGTTCGGGAAAGGGCTTGTCGGGTTTTTCCTTCATCAGCCCCGCATCAACAAGAAAACAGCACTTCTTCCCGGTCACAAGAAACGAATTTCTTCCGTGCTCCGAACAGCCGCCCGCTATGTAGAGTTCCATCCGACGTCACCTTATCCTGTCAGGAAAACCGATCTTATGCTGTACCTTACGTAATGTCTTTCCTGCGTAATAGGAGGCTTTTTCAGCGTTCTCCCTGATAATCCCGTCGATGTAGGCCTTGTCGCCGGTGAGCTCCGCGCATCTGGCCTGGAGAGGCGTGAGCACGTCCGCCACCGTCTCTCCCACCGCCAGCTTGAATTCGCCGTAGCCCTTTCCGTCGAATTCGCTGACCGTCTCGTCCTTCGTCTTTCCGGTGCAGGCGCAGTAGATATCGATGAGGTTGCGGATGCCCGGCTGATCGTCGCTGTAGCGGATCTCGCCCACGGAGTCCGTCACGGCGCGCTTGAATTTGCGGATCACGGTGTCCCTGTCGTCCATCAGATAGATGCTGGCGTTGGGGTTCTCGTCGGACTTTGACATCTTCTTCCCTGGATCCTGAAGGGACATGATCCTCGCGCCCACCTTGCCGATATACGGCTCCGGTATCGTAAACACGTCGCCGTAGATGTTGTTGAAGCGGCCGGCGATGTCGCGGCAGATCTCGAGATGCTGGAGCTGGTCGTTGCCGACGGGCACGAGATCCGCCTGGTAGAGGAGAATGTCCGCCGCCATCAGGACCGGATAGGAGAAAAGCCCGACGTTGATGTTGTCGGCGTGCTTCGCGCTCTTGTCCTTGAACTGGGTCATCCGGTTCATCTCGCCCATGTAGGTGTAGCAGTTGAGAATCCAGGCGAGCTCCGCGTGGGCTGAGACGTGGGACTGATAGTAGAGGCAGCTCTTTTTGGGATCAATGCCCGCCGCGATGTACAGGATCAGGAGGGCCCTCGCCCTCTTTCTGAGGGTCGCCGGATCCTGTCTCACCGTGATCGAGTGCTCGTCCACCACGCAGTAGAAGCACTCATATTCATCCGCCAGGCTGACCCAGTTTTTCAGGGCTCCGAGATAATTGCCGAGGGTCAGGTTGCCGGTTGCCTGCATTCCGGAAAAGAGTACTTTTTTTCCGTCTATCATTGCTGCCATTCCTCCTTTGTAGGTCCCAGTCTTATGAACATGTTCTGAAAATGCCGTCCGTCCGCGCCGGCGCCGCGGCTCCCCGCCGGGGTTCCGTCCTTCGCGCCGCTTTTGCGCCGGAGGCCTCCTCCGCCCGCGCCGGCCTCCGGTCAGGCGATGTAGTATCCGTACAGAAAAGCCGTCACCAGCGACATGACGAAGATCACGGGATGAACGACCGCCGTCGCCGTCCTCTCGAAACGTCCGTCCGAGGATTCTCCCCCGCACAGACCCATGCCGACCAGGGGGAAGATCATCAGGGGGGCGATCATCCTGAAGTTCATGAACTCCGTGTACGGCAACAGGAAGCAGACCGCGACGTAGCCGACGACCCCCGTGAGCTCTCCGATCAGCAGGAACATGGCGTAGACGTGCTCGATCCTCAGGGAAATCAGCTCGTAGATCAGCATGAGGTGCTGCAGTACGAAGATGACGAACACCAGCAGTATCAGCAGCAGCGTGATCCAGACGGTCATCCTGTGGGTCAGGTCCACGGCGGCGTAGTCCACCGCGGCCGTCTTGAGGGTCTGGGCCGGAATATTGCTCTCGAGGGCGCTCACGCCTTCCGTGTGGAGGTGGGTCAGCATGGAGAGAGACGGAATGCCCAGCCTCGAGGCGGCCGTCCCCGTCACGGGAACCGCCGCGTCCGTATTGACGAAGAACGGAGGCACCCGGAAGCGGATGACCATATAGACCTGCCACCACAGTCCCAGCACGGCCGTGATCGCGGCGAACATCTTGGCCTGCTCGGTCACGGGAATCTCATTTCTTCTCCCGTCGACGGCGCCCTTCCGGATCAGGTAGATGACGGGCGGCAGCACGATCGCGGCGGCCGGCGACGTCATCAGGCCGAGCCCGGCCGACACCGCGGCGCTCCTGAGCGATTTCGTGCGGCGGGACATGTACCAGTTGACGGAGGAATTGAGGGTCAGCATCATGTACATGAAGCACATCGCGGACCCGTCCAGCGCCGCGGAGAGATTGTAGAAGGTCGGGAAAAACAGAAGAAACAGGACAGACACGGCCATCTTTCTTCCGTGAATCCCGTATTTCCTGAGAATTCCGATCCCGCAGCACTCCCCGATCATGACGTAGAGGACGTTCATGCACTGCACGAGATGGAGGGAGATGCTCACGCTCCAGCCGAGCAGCCTGTTGAAAATCTCCAGAAACAGCGAGCTTGTGATGTAGTACAGCGGCGGATTGGAAAAGCAGACCGCCGTCCTCGGACTGACGTTCGGAAGCAGGTGGCGCGTAAAATAGTATTGAAGCACGGCGAGGTGCCCGCCCCGGGCGAAGGAGTCATCGGTGAGGGGATCCGCCCACACGCCCAGGTTCAGCGTCCCCTTCATCCACCCGGTTTTTATCACAAAAATGAGCTTCAGGAAGAATCCCACCATGATCACAAAAGCGATCCAGAACTCATCCGGAACCCCCAGAAATCGTTTTGATCTGACGCGCGTCATGCGTACTCCTTTGAAACGGGGTCGTGAAGACCCGGACATCTTTCGCTTATTGTATCACAGCATGTCGATGTCTACCAGTTCTACCTTTGAGGAGGGCTCAAAAAGAAACACCTTCCCGGCGTTTTTTCTGAGAATGGACTTGCCGCCCCGGTCGCCCCGAAGCGCCGTCAGGTCCGGGACGAAGTCGGTGCGGAACATGCAGGGGGAATACATCTCCCCGCCGCAGGTCAGCGCCGCCAGGGGCAGGCCGCTCTCCAGCGCGCCCCGGGCGAAGGACAGGCAGGTCCCGGCGGTGAGCCGGGGCTGGTCTCCGTTGACGAAAAACAGGTAATCCCCCTCCTCGGGGGCCGACCGGCCGTAGAGAGCCGACAGTCCCGTCCGGATCGAGGAGGAGATGCCCCTGGACGGATCGGGGTTGACCGCGGCAGCGGCGCCCTCCTCCCCGCGCAGATCCCGCAGGATCTCCTCGTACTGTGTCACGACGGTGATGTCGCAGCGGAGCCTTCCCTCTTCCCGGATCTTGAGCAGGCGGTCAAGAATGTGCCGGTACATGGGTTTTCCGTCCATGACGTACAGCAGTTTGTTTCCTCCGAACCGGACGGAATACCCGGCGGCGAGAAGGATGAAATGTACCGCCGGCGTGTCGTTCCGTCTCACCGGCAGGCAGAAGACCGGTATTCCGGGGAAGTGCCTCTCAAACTTCTCAAGATAGGTCCGCTCCACCGCGTGCCGCATGAGGGCTTCGTCCAGCAGGTCGCCGGGGCCAAGGCCCAGGACCTCAGCGACGCCCTCCGGATTGTAGGAGACGTCCCGGATCACCTTCCCCGACGCCTCCTCCCCGTAGAGAACCGCGATATGGGTGGTCCCGGGAGGAATCACGGGCTCGTGGGGATAAGGGACCTTGAAGGACCTGTGCCGCGCCCCGTCGGCCTCGACGAGCGTGACGTCCGCCTCCTTCACCGCCGCGGACAGCACGCCGCTCTCCGGTCCGATGATCTTCGAGGGATTTTCCGGATCGGGTCTTCCGGCAAAGGCGTATCCCCTGTCCGAAAGAGACGCCCGGATCTCCTCCGCGGAGCGGCACAGATTTCCCTCGTTCCTCATATGGGTCGAGGTCGTCACGATCACCCTGCGCCCCTGCGCCAGATAGGCGTTTCTCAGTCTGTGGATCAGGGTCGTCTTCCCTCCCGCCCCGCAGACGGCCAGAACGCTCCCCGAAGGAAGCGAGGAAAGAAGCCTGAATTCATCGTCTCTCATCGGCGATCTCCCCGAGAGCGTCGGCCGCCGCGTCGGCGTCCCGCTCCGTACAGCCGGCGTCGAAGGCAAATCTCACAGCCCCTTCTTTTTCGATCCCCAGCGTCTTCGCGTGGAGAGGCGCCCCGCAGCTGCCGTGCATCGTCAGAATGCCGTATTTTTCCCGGAGCTGTCCGGAGACCCGGGAGGGGGCGCATCCCTCCAGCGTCAGGGCGACCAGGGGCGCCCTCGCGTAATCCTCAAAACAGCCAAAGAGGCGCACGCCCGGTATGCCTCGCGCTCTCTCCGCGAACCGGGACGCGGCGCCAAGGGCATTTTTCCGGGCAAGGCCGGTCCCCATGAGCCGGAGGTATCTCATGGCGGCAAGATAGCCCGCCATTCCGCTTAAGTTTCTGCTCCCGGCCTCGCACTTTGTCCTCAGAAGAAGGGGATCCGGCGGGCCGCTCTTCCCCGGGGCCGCTCCCCCGCGTCCGTCCTTGGCGGGCTGTCCCAGGACAAAGCCGCCGATCCCGGCGGGGCCCGGGATGCCGATGCTCCCGGAGAAGCAGACGGCGTCGGCTCCGATCCCGGCGGCGTCGACGGGGAAGATGCCGGCCGTCCTCACGGCGTCCACAATAAAATACGCTCCGACCTCCTTCGCGATCTCCGACACCTTCTTCAGGTCGTTCAGATCTCCCGTCAGAGGAGAAGCGTGGGTACACAGGATGACGGCCGGCCTCTTCCGAACGGCCGCCCGTCTCATGGATTCATAATCGACGCGCCCGTCCTCCAGAAGCTCGGCGGCGGAAAAGCCCGTCACGATCTTCCACCCGGTCCGGGAGCGGAAGGTGTACTCCTGCGCGAGCTTCTCGGTGCCCCGCGTCAGGGAAAGGAGCGCGTCCGTGGCGCTCCGGTGATCAAGGACGGTGGTGAGAGCGGTGTCGCCGTAGCGCATAAAGGCGCTGATGACGGCATGCACCGCCTGCGTCGCGTTTCCGGTGAAGACGACCCGGTCCGGCGAATCCGCGCCGAAAAGATCCGCCGTGAGCGTCCTGGCCTCCCGGAACATCTCCCGCTCCTGTTCGCGGTCATATCCGGAGGCGGCCGGTCCGCACCAGCGGCTCATCTCTCTTCTGATTCCCTCGGGCCTGAATCCTTTGCTTCCGGATCCGTCAAGGCAGATTATTTCGTTCATACGCACATACAAGCTCCAGAACGCTGCCGGCAATGCAGCGGGATTTGTCGGAAACCGTGAAGCAGTTCTCTCTCTCGCCGGGGCGGGGATCGATGTCGGCCATCTTCATTCCCGCCGTGACGGGAAAGCCGTCCGGGAGAATGCCCCGGAGAACGCCCGTGATGGAGGCCGGGACCGCCGTCTCCGTTCCGTCTCCGGCGATGAAGGCGACGGGGCGGCCCTTCTCCGCCATTTCGCCGATCCTGAGGACGCCGCGGAGGACGCCGCCGCAGGGGGCGTGTATCACCCGATCCGCGCCGAAGCCGCCGACGATCCCGGGAACGCCGGTATTGGGAACGGCGCTGCCGGAGGAATAGATCCTCCCCAGGTTGTGGCCCCTCATGGTCTCGATCACATACCGCACGTCCCTGCCCGCCGTGAATCCCGGGCCGAGGGCGATGGTGAGCGCCGCCATGTCGATGGACGTTCCCAGATTCCGCTTCGCCAGGATCGCGTCCACCAGGATTTCCGGGCGGATCTGCTTCAGGCTTTCCGCCTTTTCGTCCACCAGTACGGCGGGAAGGCCGGGCCTGACCGCCCGCATGGCTTCCTCCGCTCCGGCGGCGAGACGGGCCGTCATTCCCTCCACGGTCTTCTCTCCTAGTCTCACGGCCTCGCTGAAGGCCGCCTCCCGGCGGATCGCCGTCGGGCAGGCGCATTCGAGAACGATCACGGGATAGCCGGCTCTTCCGAGCCGGAGAATCGTGCCCGTGGCGAGGTCTCCCCCGCCGCGGACAACGACCGGTCTGTCAATGTATCTCATCATCTGTGTTCCATGCGGCGCCGGGCGCGTGCCCGGGACCGGTTTAAGACAGCTCGTGGATCAGCAGCCCGCTTCGAAGCTTCGGCTCGAACCACGTGGATTTCGGAGGCATGATTCCCCCCGCGTCGGCAATCGTCATCAGATCGTTCATCGTCGTCGGATACATCGCGAAGGCGGCCGCCTCCCCTCCGTCGACTCTTTTCACCAGCTCGCCGATCCCCCGGATGCCCCCCACAAAGGCGATCCTGCGGTCCACCCTCGGATCGCCGATGCCCAGAACCGGAGAAAGAAGTTTCTGCTGGAGAATGGAGACGTCGAGCGCGTTGACGGGATCCGACGCGTCGACCTTGTCCATATCGGCCCGGAGAAGGTACCACCTGCCTCGCAGATACAGGGAGAAGGTGTGCGGCTCCGCGGGCCGGACCGCCTCATAGGTCTCCGGGCTGCAGCCGGTTCCCTCCGGGAAGGGGGTCACCTCGAAGGATTCCGCGATCTTTCCCAGGAATTCCTCCTCCGACATCCCCGCCAGATCCCTGACGACGCGGTTGTAGTCCCAGATCGAAAGCTCGGATTCCGGGAACGCGGCGGCCAGGAAGAAATTGTACTCCTCCGTACCGTCATAGCCGGGATGGGCCGCGCGGCGCATCTCCCCCACCCTGACGGCGGAGGCGGTGCGGTGGTGGCCGTCGGCGATGTAGAGCGCCGGCACCTCGCCGAAGGCTTCCTCGAGCCCGCGGATCTGCTCATCGTCGCGGACCGCCCATACCTGATGGATCACGCCGTCCTCCGCGGTGAAATCGTAGACCGGCTCCTGCTTCTCCGTCACCTCGCGCATGATCCGCAGCACGGGCTCATGGTCGCGGAACGCCAGGAAAATGATGCCCGTGTTGGCGTCGCACACGTCGACGTGCCGGATGCGGTCCTTCTCCTTCTCGGCCACCGTAAACTCGTGCTTTTTGATGGTGCCGTCGAGATAATCGTCGATGGAGGCGCAGCCGACCACGCCGGTCTGGCTCCGGCCGCCCATGATCTCCCGGTAGAGGTAGAAGCAGGGCTTGTCCTCTCTGATCAGAACCCCGCTGTCCTTCATCTTCTTCAGATTCGCGGCCGCCATGGCGTAGACCGCGTCGTCGTAGAGATCCGTCCCGGGAGGCAGGTCGATCTCCGCCTTGTCGACGTGGAGGAACGACCAGGGTTTCCCCTCCGTCATCGTCCTCGCCTCGCTGCTGCTCATCACGTCATAGGGAAGCGCGGCGACCTGTTCCGCCATGTCCGCGGCGGGTCTTACCGCCGCAAAGGGTCTGAATACAGCCATATTGCTCTCCTTCCGTCATCTGTGGGACGCGGCGAATTCCTTCATGTACTCCACAAGCGCCTCGACGCCCTCCTGCGGCATCGCGTTGTAGATGGACGCGCGCATACCGCCGACGAGCCTGTGGCCCTTGAGGTTGGAGAAGCCCCGGGCGGCCTGTCCCGCCACAAATTCCTTGTCCAGCTCCTCGTCGGAGGTGCGGAAGACGACGTTCATCATCGAGCGGTCCTCCGGATTCACTCCGTTCCGGTAGAAATCCTGGGAATCGAGATAATCGTAAAGAATCTTCGCCTTGGCCTCGTTCCGGGCCTTCATGGCCTCAAGGCCGCCCTGCTCCTTCAGATAGTCCGTCACGAGCTTCACCACGTAGATCGGGAAGGTCGGCGGCGTGTTGAGCATGGAATTCTTCTCGGCCTCAGTGCGGAAGTTCCAGATCTTCGGGGTGGAGGGCATGGCCTTCCCCAGCAGATCCTCCCGGACAATCACGAGGGCGAGGCCCGCGGGGGCGAGATTCTTCTGGACGCCGGCGTAAATGAGGCCGAATTTCGAGACGTCCACCGGCTCGGACATGATGCTGGAGGACATATCCGCCACGAGGGGGACGTCGCCCGTATCCGGGATGTAGTTATATCTCGTTCCGAAGATCGTGTTGTTCCAACACACGTGGACAAAGTCCGCGTCCGGGCAAAGATCCAGATCCTTCTGCTTCGGGATCCAGGTAAAGTTGTCCGCCTCGGAGGTGGCGGCGATCCTCGCCTCCTTCAGGTACTTCGCCCCTTCCTTCTGCGCTCCTCCGGAGAAGTTTCCGCTGATGATATAATCGCCGATCCCGCTTCCGGTTCCGAGATTCATCGGGACCGCG
>CACYDL010000232.1 GCA_902773195.1 uncultured Lachnospiraceae bacterium | reverse complement strand
GCGGACGGCGCGCGGCGGCACGGCGCTCTACGACGAGGTGGAGACGAGCGCGATCAACGACACGGAGGAGCCGAGCGGGACGGCAGGGGCCGGGACGACGGTGACGTGCCGCGCGAACCCGAACGAGCACGGCAGCGCGACAACATCGAGGATCGTGAGGACGGCGAAGGCGAAGCACGAGGGGAAGTCCTGGACGACGACGGACGACAGCTGGACGTACACGCACACGGTGGACGTGTACCGGAACTGGGCGAAAGTGCCGGACGTGCCGAGCGGCAAGTACCAGGCGAACCTCAGCCTGAGCATCAACGAGTTCGGGCTGATCGACGCGGTGGTGACGACGGTGAGCAGGAGGTGGGCCAGCTCGAGCAACAGGGAGCAGAGCTACTGGAAAAAGGGCGAAGTCAAGAAGACGCTGGTGTACATGAAGCCGGACGGAAAGCTCTACAGGCGCACGGTGACGGCGAAGCACGAGATAAGGCGCGAGGCGGGCGGAAGGCTGCATACGCCGGACGCGAGCGGGGAATGCGGATTCGGGCTCAACAGCTTCGACGACGGATCCTACCGCAACAAGTACACGGATATCAGGATCGGGGCGGAGGAGCCGGTCGAACGGGAAGAGGACGGGAAGGGAGGCTGAGGATGGAAAGCGACGAGATGCACCAGCTCGAGGCGAAGATCGCCACGCTTGAGATGAGTCTGGAGGAGCTGAAGAAGGCGAGGGGCCAGGACATGTCGCCATACGGCAGCCATGAGATGGCCGGCGAGGACTTCATCATGATGGCGGGATGCGTCGGAACGGCCGAGAACACGGGCATGTTTGCGTGGGACGAGAAGAAGCGGCAGATCAGGGAAGGCGTCGTCATGGTCGGGCGCAAGGCATGGAGCGTGGCACCGTCGGCGGAGGATCTGGAGGACGGCAGGTGGTATGTACGCGTGGAGATGACGGGGGGTTATCCGTATCCGGAACTCTACAGGGCCGCCCTCGGCGTCACAAAGAATCCGACGGACACGCTGACGTACCTGCCGCTCTACGAGATCGAGGACGGAAAGATCCGGAAGGACCTGCGGGGATGCTTCACGGTGCAGTGCTGGGAGTAGCGGGATGATAGCAGGCGCAGCGGGATACGAGATCCTGGACGTGACGGGGCTCGAGGGCTTCATCACGGGCGAGATCATGCCCGTGAGGATGAGGAAGGGGACGGAACGGGTGATCAGATACGAGGATCTGCTGTTCCTGGCGGAAGCGAGGCTGGAGCGGCAGAGATGGAGGACGCTCGACCGGGATGCGGTGGTGAAGGTCGCGCCGCCCGGAAGGATCCTTGACGCCAGGACGTTCTGCGAGAGGACGTGGCTCGGGAGGGATGATTTCGTGCAGAGACGGGCGGTCCAGGGAATCAAGGATTACGATCCATACGCCGTGCTGCCGCTGCAGAAGCTCGAAAATGAGCTTGGACAGCTTGAGGCAGGCGAATACGAGATTGCGCTAATGGGATCGAGGCTCAGCCGGGCCGCCGTCGAGGCGAGATACGCGGATCTGGCGGACGCGAAGATCGGCGTGATGGAGGCCGGAGGTCGCGCGATGACGGTGGTGACGGGGCAGAACAGCTGGGGAGACATCCATGTACCCATCAGCACCACCTACATGTATGAGTACATCTGCCACTATGTCCATGGGCCGGATGCGGATACGGGAGAGATGGTGACATACGACCATGGGGCGGATTCGCAGACGGCATCGGGGAGCGGAATCCTGCTGCCCTACGCGAAGTCGGCAAACATGGCGGTGTGCGGAGAATGCAGCTGCGACGGGGAAGGCCGCCAGACGGAGGTGCACCATTTCGTGATGATGGCGGGAGATTGCGACGTGGTGGCGGAGGGGAGAAACAGGCGGATCACGATATCGGACGTGGAATACAGGAGCATGGCGGAGAACGTGGCGAACCACTACGGGATGCCGTGGGGTTCGGGGCATGAGTTCAACGGGAGCGTGCTCATAGCGTTCACGGAAGCATATCTGATCGTGGAGAACGAGTTTCCGGCGGAGATCGATTCGCTGGAATGGGACTGGAAGCCGGAGGAGGCGGAAGGTTAAAGGGATGAAAGGTTAAGAGCCTTGAGCAAAGGAAAACAAAGAAACAGCAAAGAAGGAGATGAGGAAATGGCGGAAAGCGTGGCGGAATACTACGCGCGGAAGGCGCGCGAGGAGGCGGAGCGGCGGGATGCGCAGCATGCGCTGACGATGGCGAACAGGAGGAACTACATGGCGAGCGATCCGAACGGGTTCAGCCCGGGGGAGAGGAAGGCCGTGGACGACTACTTCAGGGAGAAGGAGGAGGCGCGGCGGTTCGACGCGTCGCAGGCGACGGCGCGCGGGCAGTGGGGTTTCACGGATGCGGACGGGACGCACCACGCCGGCGGCGCGGAGAAGGTGGCGGAGTACGACTGGATGGGGAAGCGCGACGCCGGATCGGCGGCGGCG
>CACYDL010000231.1 GCA_902773195.1 uncultured Lachnospiraceae bacterium | reverse complement strand
TTCCGTCATTTTCCCGCCCATCCGCTTTTTCAGGTTTTTGTTGTTCATCATCGCTCCCACCAGGTACATGCCGGCAATCATGCCCTTCCTTTTCTGCGGGAAGTCGTAGAGATGATGCTGCTTGTAGAACCGATGATCCTCCTTCATCATGCCCTGCATCTGGTAAATCAGGTCGCGGAAGATTTTCATGCCTCCCACCCCGTAGAAGTTCGCCGGCGGATTATAGCCCGTGGAAACCGCGTAATCCAGCGTCTCCGCAAGCTGCCGGACCTGCGCCTCCGCCAGCGGGCCGCTGCAGGCGGTTCCGGCCATGAAATTGCCGCCCACCTGGGCCCTGGCTTCCATGACCGTCTGAAGGTTTGTTTCATCGGAGAGATCCCCTTCCACCAGATAGCCCACCGGCTTTCCCCGCATTACCGTGCGGTGGCCGTTGCAGAACTGCCTGTCGTCAAACGTCTTGAAAAGGCTTCCCATCGAGTGATCCCTGACCGCAAACGCATAAACGACGGCGTCCGCCTTCTGAATGTTCTCCCGCAGGAAGGTGTCGAACCCGTCCTGATAGACGCACGTCCCGTCCGCGGCGCAGTGGAAGCAGCCGAGGCACCCGCCCCGGAACGGAAACTCCCTGATATTGATCACGTCGCAGGACGCCGAGGACGCCGCCGTAAAGGCGTCGACCATGTCCCTCAGCGCCGATTCCTCTCCCTGTACCGGCAGGTCGGCCACGACGGCAATCCTCCGGCCGGAGGCCCGGCGCTCCTTCGGGGAATCTTCCGCGAAGGGCCGGTCTTTCCCGCCTTTCCCGCATTCCCGGCCTTCCCGGCTGTCCCCGCATTCCCGGTATTCCCGGTCTTCCCGGCTGTCCCCGCCTTCCCGGCCTTCCCGGTCGTCTCTCTGTGCCGGGCCATCCTTCCGGTCCGGGTACGGCTCACAGTATCCCCGCTTCATATTCCAGCGGACATATCTGAAAAATGCCAGCGCCTCTTTCTGTCCCTTCCTGCCGAGAAGGTCCTCCATATCCGCGGACAGGCCCCGGACGTACCGAAGCCCCAGATCCTGACAGATATCCCGGATAAACGCATGGGCCGTGATATCGTAAAAATGCTTGGACGTGGATATCTGGGTCGCGTATTTTCCGGAGAGATCCGCTCCGCTCTCTTTGATCAGCTCGATAAACCGGTGAAGCTGCGCGGGCACAAGGAACGTGTAGACCGGATAGCAGAAAAGGATCAGATCTGCTCTTCCGAGGGCTTCCGCCGCCTCGTCAAAATTCTTCTCAAAGCTCTTTATTTTCTGACCCGCGTGCAGTATCTCAAAGCTTGTCTTCTGATAGAACTTCGCGATAAAATGGACCGTCTGCAGCGTTATGCTGTTCTCCCCCGCGGGAGAGCCGTTTATGACAAGTACCCGCATCTGCGTCATGTCCTCCCATTTCCGGCAAAACCATTTTGCCTGTTTTATCTCCTTACGCCTGATTCCTTTCGCAAATCCGGCGTCTGTCTCGGATTCATCGTATCAGAATGCTCCGCGGCGGACAAGTCAGAACCGCTCCGGGCAGATGCCGGACACAGGTCCGGCGGCTTATCCGCATGCCGTTTCCTTCTCCGGACAGACGGCTTACCCGCATGCCGCTTCTTTCTCCGGACAGACAGCTTATCCACATGCCTTTCCTTCCTTCAGCCGCTCCGGATGACCGCACACGAAACCATGTACACGCCACCTCCCGCGGCATTATAATACTTATGCACCGGACAACCTCGCTGACGGAGGTAATGAGAGAATGATGAAATCCTTTACTCAGTTCAAACTGACCATCTGCCGCCAAAGCGGCGAAGTACTCGAAGCGGCTGTCCCCGTATGTCAGGAGGGCGGCGTCCCAGGTGAATCCTCTGCCGGTTCGGAGAACAGCGGCGTCACGGGCGGTTCCTCTGCCGGCGCAGAGAAAGGCAGCGTCACGGGCAAGCTCTCTGTCCGCCTTGAAGAGCAGCGGCCCGATCCGCATCTTCAGCTCGTGTCTCTCCGTCTCAGCCTGATCCCGGAAGATCACTGGATCCTCGACGGCCTGGCCCAGAGGAATCCGGTCCGCGTGTATGTGCCGATCGACCCGAAGCCGGAGAAAATGACCGCGCTGTATCTGTTCAGCGACTGGTGGACCCGCCCCGCCTTTGCGGAACGTTTCGAAGACATTCCGGCGAGGACCCAGGTTCTTCTGCTGAAGGGCAGGGAGAGCTTCGCCTGCCTCGTCCCCATGGTCGGCCGCGAGTGGAAAGCCGCCGTCAACGGGGGAACGGAGACAGAGCTCTGTCTGGAGCTGAGCGCCGGTGTGGGCGGCTATATGAGCCTGGAGGAGCCGCTCTTTGTCCTCGCGGAGGGCGGCACCGTGTCGGAAGCGGTGCATCGCGCCTTCACTTATCTGGCCCGGGAAAAAGGAATCCCCATGCGCGAAGACCGGCGCGTTCCGGCGCATTTCAAAAGTCTGGGCTGGTGCAGCTGGAACGCGTTCTACACGGAGGTGGATGAAACGGGCCTCCGGCAGAAGGCGGCGGAATTTGCCGAAAAATCCGTCCCCGTCCGGTGGATGATCATTGACGACGGATGGATGAGCACCCGCGGCACCTGCCTCACGGACTTCGCTCCGGACAAACAGAAATTCCCCAACGGATTCCTCAGGATGACGGAGGAGATCCGCCAAAACTCCCCCATACGGAAGTTCGGGGTCTGGCACGCGCTGGGCGGCTACTGGAACGGCATTGAGAAAGGATCGGAAGCGGCGCGTCAGGCGGCGGACTGCCTGACAGCGTGCGTCAACGGCCAGCTGGTGCCGGCCCCCGGCCGCGGCGCGGATTTTTACCGCCGCTGGTATCAGCTCCTGCGCCGGGAGGGCATTGATTTTGTGAAGGTGGACGGCCAGAGCACCGCCGCGCGGTATTTCGAGAACACCTTGCCCGTCAGCTCCGCGGTCCGGGGAATGAACGAGGCGCTGGAGAGCGGCGCCGCGGTGATGGACAACGCCATCATCAACTGCATGGGAATGGCCATGGAAAACGTCCTCGCCCGCCCCGCGTCCGCCGTTTCCCGCAACAGCGACGATTTCTTCCCCGACCGGGAGGGAAGCTTCACCGAGCATCTCCTGGAAAACGCCTACAACGCGATCTACCACGACGAGCTCTACTGCTGCGACTGGGATATGTTCTGGACCAGCCACCCCGACGGAAAAAAGCACAGTCTGCTGCGGGCCGTCAGCGGAGGGCCTGTGTACTTCAGCGACCGCGTGGGTGAGACGGACCCCTCTGTCCTTACGCCCCTGATCTATCAGGACGGCACGCTCCTCATGATGAGCCGCTCCGCCAGGCCCACGGAAGACTGCATCTTTGACGATCCGACAAAGGGCGGCGTGCTGAAGCTCCACAACGCGGCCCCGTGGGGCAATGGCGTCGCGGGAGGCATCGCCGTCTTCAATCTGACGGAGGATCGGCAGACCTTCTCCTTCGCGCCGGGCGACATTCCCGAGCTGGAAAAGGCCCGGCGGTACCGGGTCTATGACTGGTTTGAAAAAAAGGCGTATTCCGTCGGAGAAGAGGAACGCTTCGAGGGGACGACGCCCGCCCGGGGCTACGGCTGGTATATCATTCTCCCGGATCATCACCGGCTGTCTTGTCTGGGACTGACGGAGAAATACGCCGGCTTTACCGCCGTGGAGAGTGTTATCGAGACTTCACACAGCACGACCGTGATCCTTCATCAGACCGGCACCGTCTCCTGGCTTACCGACGAACCATACAAAAAGGCGGAGCTCAACGGCGAGGACGTCACCGGGCAGATCCTCCGTGCTGACGGCGTCTCCACACTGCCTCTGAAAGAAGACACCGGGAAGGCGGTACTGTGCGTGAGGTGGTAAACCCGCCTCACCCAGTTCCCGGCTTCCCGGTTTCAAAGATTCTCGCTGTTTAGACGGGGTGTGAAACGAACGGGCCCCTGAAAGGGGGCCGGACGGGCAGTCACACCCCGGTCCGGGCTTAATCTTCACATCCCAGGCGGAAAGCGGCCGCTTTCCAGTTTTCTCTGGGGCGATACACCAGTTTCGCCCCATCCAACTCCGCCGTTTCCTCCGTGTCAGAGTAAACGGACAGGATCCTCCAGCCGGCCTTTTCCGGCAGGCCGATTTCGATGCGCTCCGGAATATCGGCATCGCAGGCCCCGTCGGATCCGGCGCCCGCGCCTCCGATCTGCCCGGCAAAGGTATGAATCAGCACCAGCGCCTCGCCGTTCTCTCCCACTCTCAGCACGCCCTGCCATCCCTCCGGTTGGCGGACCTGCTTCACAGGCCTGCTCACGATATAGCTGACGCCGTTCCGGATTATCGGAACGATCGAGCGGTAAAAGGCGATGCCCCGGTCGATCACGTCCCACTGCGCCTCGGACAGATGCGTGACGTCGCCGGAGAGGCACATTCTCCCGAGGAAGGTATTGGCGATCGAATACGCGATCCGCTTCAGATCGTCGGTCTGCCGGATCACGGCCCAGATCTGGCTCTGGCGCGGGAGGATCACCCGGTGCAGGCAGGCCGCGATGATCGGTATTTCCGGGCATTCATGCGCGTCGGAAAATGAGGCCATCGCCGTCGCTCCCATGAAGCCCGGCTCCAGCCTGTGCCCTCCGGACGCGCAGTTCTCCACGACAACGCCCGGTATCGCCTCCCGGATCTCCCGGATGAAATCCATCGTCGCGTACATGTTGCGGCGCAGGCCTTCGCCCGGAGATTCCGCCCCGTCGCAGCCGACGCCGATCGTGTCGTTGTAATCGATCTTGATGTAGCCGCAGCCGTACCGGCGCAGCGTCCCGATCACGCGCTCCCGCAGGTAATCCCGCACCCAGGGGTCCTGCATATCCCAGAACCGGCGCCGGGTGGTGGTAAGGACCGTCCCGTCCCGGTGCAGCAGGTGATCCGTCAGCGCGTAGGCGTCCGCGTCCCTGCCCACATTTTCCATCTCGAACCAGAGGCCCGGAACCATCCCGGCGTCCCGGATCAAAGCCATGGTTTTATCCAGTCCTTCCGGAAACAGCGTCCCGGACGGGATATAATCGCCCATGCTGTTGTCCCAGGGAACGCCGTCCTTTTTATACCATCCCGCGTCGATCATGAAATAGGCAAAGCCCTTTCCCTTCACGGCCCCGACGATCTCGCGGATGTTGTCATGGGAGGGACAGCCCCAGGTGGTGCAGTATTCGTTGAACATGACGGGAAGGTCCTGCTCGGAAGCCGGCCCGGCGTCCGCCGCGGCTTCCCCCGCCTTTGTCAGGCGCTGGCAGAACTCGTCCAGACAGATTCCCTCCGCCACGGACAGGACCGCCTCCGGTCCCGCGAACCGCTCTCCCGGCTCCAGGGCTTTGACCCAGTGGCCGAACTCCCGGTCCGCCAGCCCTCCGCTGACGGCGATGTTCTCATCGATCCTGTATATCTCCATCTGCCAGGACGCGGGGACGGCCAGCTGCGCGCCCCATATCACGCCCGCGTTCGTATCTTCGACCGCCAGGAACGGAAAATAGTGGTTCACCGGCATGGAGCCGACCTGTCCGAAGCGCTCGCACCGCACGGCGCCGCCGCCCCAGCTCTTCTCGAGCTGCAGCTCCTCCAGCGTCTGCGTCAGAAGGCGTCCTTCCTGACTCCAGCGGGACTGGATCCGGTGCACCCTGATTGCGCCGGCGCATTCGCCTTCCGTAAAGGGCGAAATGCCGGTCAGCGAAAAGCTGGAGAGCAGCTCCAGCCGCACCGGGGAAGAACCCGCGTTCTCAAAGCAGGTGCTGCACCGAAGATACGGCGCGCCTTCCTCCCAGATGAGCGTATGAACGGCGCGGTATCCTCTTTCGTCCCCGAGAACCGTCTCGATCACCGTCCGGTCCCGGCCGCCCGGTTCGGAGGAAGTCTGCCGGTACTCTTTCTGTTCCACCAGCTTAAGCCGCATGGCGCTCTCGGAATCCCTGAGCGTGTGACCCGGCGCGTAGGCGCCCTGATACACGTCCCCGATGAGCTTGACCTGAACCAGCGGGTCGGTCTGCACCTCCTTGAGCGGCAGGAGCCGGTCCCCGGCGGAGGAGGGGAGAAGCATAAGGCCTACTCTCCGTTCCTCATCCACAAGGTAACACGCGGTGATGGAACCCAATTCATACTCTCTCTTTGTCATCATCACTGACCCTCCCATTGCCATTCCTCTCACCTGATCAGGCTGATAGGAATCACGTTTTCGAACAAGGCCTTCCGATAACGATCCGGTCAGAGTTCCTTATAAAACCCGGCCGCCGCTTTAATCTCGGCCTCCGTCGGATGGCCTTTCGCAATGCCGCCGATCAATTTGAACGGTCCGAAGGTATCAAAGCCCATGCAGTGATAGGCTCCCAGCTCCGGGCAGTTCTTTCTCTGCGTGATCTCCCGGATCCCTTTCAGAAAATCCCCTTTTGGAGCGCCGTGCGTATAGATGAAGAATACCGGCTTACCTTCCGGCAAGTTCCTCTCCGCATAGGCAAGAAACGGCTTCGCGTAATTGCTGTAATAGATGCCGGAAGCCAGGCCGATCCGGTCATATCCGGAAAGATCCTGATCCTTGTCTTTTGTGATATCGATCAAAGTGACTTCATGTTCCGCCGCAATGGCATCCAGCAGTTTCTTTGTGTTTCCATGATGGGTGGAATAATAAAGGATCGCTGTACTCATGTTCCTTTTCCTCTTCTTAAATGATCTCTTTTTCCTGGTGTCCCTAAGCCGATAGTCACAACAATCGTCCCCCTCCGCAACGGATTTCGTCCGTGAAAAGACCTGCTGTTCTTATCCGCATCCGGTTCAGCTGTTTCCATAGGGCACTTCTTCCACCGCCACCGCCGCAGGCGCAGCCGCAAGCCGCATCGCCGCCGTCACAGGCCTGTCCCCGGACAGCAGGAAAAACACACCGGCCAGAACCAGGGCGGCAAGAACGGAAAACCCGGCGGCGGCAAAACATTCCCCAAAAACTTTCTTCATGGCAACCCCCTCGAAAAATCGTGAATCTTTTATCGGAAAACCCTCGCGGACCGACGTCTGCGAAACGCCCGGTCCCGATGATCCTAATATGTCAGAAAACGCAGGAATGAACGGGTTTGTCGGCAAAATTGTTTCACAAAAGAGTTAATTTGCTGTATCATTTGCCCAACATTTTCGTTAAAAAATGGCGGGAGGTTCGACAAAGAGACTGACGACGGCGAAAAGGGCGGATGAAGCCACGAATAACATTTGCTATAATGAACGATATATCCTATAATGTTCATAATAGCAAATGTTATCAAGACAGTAATGAAGGAGCAGGCATGCAATCAAGAAAAGTCGTCATCATGCCAAAAACAAGGAAAGCGCTGGAAAGACTGGGACACCGGATTGCGATGGTGCGCCTGAGAAGGGACATTTCCGTTGAGTTTCTGGCGCAAAAAGCCGGAATCAGCCGCACGACGGTGTGGGCGATTGAGAAGGGCAGCCCCAGTGTATCGATGGGGGCGTACGCGAAAGTGCTGACAGTGCTGCGTATGGTCGGAGAGATTGACAAGATCTGTGCGGAAGATCCGCTTGGCATATATATGCAGGAAGAGAAGCTGGCAACAAGAAAAAGAGCGTCGAAGAGGAGTAAAGAATGAGCCGAAAAACATTTTTCGCTTATGCGGGGTGGCTGGACCCGCCGGAAATCATCGGACAAGTATATGTCGATTCCAACCAGGGAAAAGAACACATCTCTTTTGAGTACGACAAAAACTGGCTGAACCGGCACCAGGATATTCAGTTGGATCCGGATTTGCTGCCACACGCCGGAAGACAATACTGTCCGCCGGGAAAAACAGTATTCGGATTCATGTCCGACACTTCCCCGGACAGATGGGGACGCACATTGATCGACCGCCGGGAAATCATTACGGCAAGAAAAGAAGGAAGGGCAGTAAGAAACCTTCAGGAAACAGATTACCTCCTGAGCGTTCATGACGGCGGGAGGCAAGGAGCAATACGGTTTTCGTACAATGAAGATGGACCGTTTGAATCGTCTTCGGGGCATCTGGAGGCGCCGCCGATGGTATACCTCCGCAAGCTGGAACAAGCGTCACTAGCCTTCGAGGCGGAGAAGGATATTTACGAGGAAAAATGGATTCGCGACCTGATCGAACCGGGATCATCCCTTGGCGGGGCAAGGCCAAAGGCAAACGTAATTGACCTCGACGGCAGCCTGTGGATCGCGAAATTCCCATCAAGAAAAGACATTGTCGATGTCGGCGCATGGGAAATGGTTGTGCATGAGCTGGCAAAACGGTGCGGAATTAATGTCCCGGATGCGAGGGTGATGAAATTGTCGGATTATGGCAGCACGTTTCTGGTTCAACGGTACGACAGAGCTATACGGAACGGGGACGAGAAGCGTATCCATTTCGCATCCGCCATGACGATGCTGGGAGAGACAGACGGGACAGAGCGGCATGTCAGCTATGTTGATATTTCCGCCGCAATAGAAGAGCTGTGCCGTGACCCTGAACGCGATCTTCGCGAAATGTGGAGACGAATGACGTTTGGCATAGCTGTTTCGAACACGGATGACCACTTGCGGAATCACGGGTTCCTGCTGAGAAACAACAAATGGGAGCTTTCCCCGGCGTATGACATCAACCCCTCATACGACAGAAAGTTCCATGCGCTGTATATTTCAGAAGAAAACAACTACAATGATTTCGAGCTGGCGCTGGAAGCAGCGGACTATTTCCGCGTTTCCCCGGACGATGCGAAGGCAGAGATACAGGCCATCACGGAAGAAGTGCAGTCCTGGGAAAAAATCGCCTCGAGATACGGAATCAGGCGTGAAGAACGGGAACTGATGTCAGGCGCATTCTCAGAGACCGTGGCATATGGAAAGAGTGTTTCTGTACAAAACAGCGTGCGGGAAACAGTTGACGGGAAGAGGGAAAGCGGAGAGAAATATCCGGACGTTTCCAAGAAGGTTCCGCCCTCGGATCTCGGCGAGGATGACCGTGAAATATAAGCGTCTTGCAAATGATTGAGCCGGCCGCAACGAGGCCGGCTTTTTCAGTTTGCTGCAGAATATGCTCCGCATACCACCAGATAAATTTTCGGCAATACCCGGAAACCCGATTCTGTTGTTACATCCGGAAACGGGCATTCGATCCGCCCTCCGCCGGGGCGTCACCTTCACAGAAAGGTTTATTTTCTCGCAAGTACCGCAATCCAGGGTTTATTCTTATGATGGTCCGTTTTCACCTTCGAAAAACCGGCCTCCTTTAAGGCGGCCGCAATGTCTTCCGCCGTATAATTCTTCATCCCGTCTATGATCTTCTCGAACTTCAGGCTGACCGCATCCGTCCCGTCCGATTCATTGCAGATCATAAAAGTTCCGCCCGGCTTCAAAACCCTCGCAACCTGTGAAAAACACCGTGAGAGGCCCGGCCAGAAATAGATCGTCTCGAAGGCCGTCGCCAGATCATAGCTTTCTTCCGGCAGTTCCAGGGCGGACACGTCTCCCTGCTGCACGACGCACCTTCCCGCCTCAATCATTTCCCGGTTGTATTCCCTTGCCTTCTCCACAGAGAGCTCGGAATAATCGACCGCCGTGACGCAGGCCTTCTGATACCTGCGCAGAAGCTCGCCTGCGTTCCGGCCTCCGCCGCAGCCAAGATCGACGATGCGGTCCGGCGCGGCATTCTGCAGATGCCCCAGTCCCCAGTCGGCCATCTTCGCATGCCCGGAGTTCATCCCTCTCAGCATCATTTTTCCCAGAAAGCCCTCCGGCTTCCGTGTCTGGCTCACATAATCCTTGAACAGTCCCATCTCATTTACCTCCTATGAATCAGCTCAGAACCCTTATTCCCCAATACAACGCGCCGATGATCGCCGAGAGCGGTATGGAAAACGGAATCAGCTGCAGCATCTTCCACTGCTTTACATGGACGCTGTGCCATGTATCGTTCAGATCTTCCGTCCCGGGAATGATCCACCAGTCAGACAGCGCCACCCAGATGGTGTCAATCACAAGCCAGTCAAAAAACTCCGCCCCCAGGAACAGGACACAGAACTGCCGGCAGCAGCTGAAATACGTCTGCGCGCCGTTGACGCGCAGGATCATAAACCCCGGCACAAGAATCATCAGCGCCAGAAGCAGGATATAGGCAAAGGTTCTTCGCCTTCGAAATTCCTGCCGGGTCATCAGTCCCATCCCGATCACTCTCTCCTGCATCACTTTCGGATAAAAAAAGACGGCGCCGAGCGGTCCGCGCTTATGCACCAGGACGGCCATATAGCCCGCATACAGGATCCACAGGATCAGTATTTCGACGATGAGTTTTCCAGCCATATGATTCTCTCTCCTCCGGCTATGCCACTCTGAGGCGGCTCAAAATATCACGGTAAGCTTCCCCTGATCCTCCCCTGAATGGTTCGTCACCAGACAGAGCAGGCCCGAAATCCTTCGAATCCTGCTCCCTGATAAAAAGCTTTGAGAGTGGTTAGATGCGCTAATCAATAGAAATATAGATCTAACCACTCTCTTTTTCAACCACTTCTGCTTTTTCAGCCCACAAAACAGGACCTGCACGGATTTCTCCGGCAAGCCCCGCCATAAACCATATGATCTAATCAGGCATTTCTGCATTCGGCTCCGCCAGCTGCACGCCTTCCTCTTCGTCTGCCTCAGACATTTCAATAGAAACGCATTTCGAAATGCCGCATTCCATCTTCCCTTCTGAAACTCTGAATCGGTTATTTTTTGTTCCAGCCATTTGAATTTGTCATAAGGCACCTTTCGGGCAGTTCCTCACGCACTCCATGCACAGGATGCATTCCGTTCCGTTTTCCCGTTTCCTTGAATTATCCGTGACGTCCACATTCATGGGGCAGACCCGCCTGCATTTCCCGCAGGAGATGCACTTCTCCTTATCGCACTTCAGACGAATCAGGGAAAAATAACTCATCGGCTTCAGGAAAACCGTAATCGGACAGATGTATTTACAGAAAGCGCGGTTGTCCCGCAAGGCAAACGCGAGGATGATCCCCGCCGCATAGTACAGAAGGTTGCCGATGATAAACGCCCGGAACATGATTCTCTCCATGTTTCCCGCATGCGCCATGAACAGGGCCGCGACAAAGATGAGTGAAGCCGCAAAGGTGATATACCTGATCCACCCCCATTTTTTTCGCGGCTGCTCCGGCACTTTATAGGGCAGGAAATCCAGCACCATGGCCGTCCAGCAGGCAAATCCGCACCAGCCGCGTCCAAAGATCAGCGGTCCGAAGATCTTGGCCACGGCGTAATGGATGGTCGCCGCCTCAAACACGCCTGTGAACAGATAGTACCAGAACCCCTCGATCTGCATGTTTTCGTTGCAGATCAGTCCAAGATAGACCAGCATGTACAGACCGACCAGCAGCTGAACAATGCGCCTGGCATGCCTGTATTTCCTGATAAACAG
>CACYDL010000230.1 GCA_902773195.1 uncultured Lachnospiraceae bacterium | reverse complement strand
GATGATACAGCAGGAGGGCGGTCAGAATCAGCGCATAGCCGATCAGTTTAACTAAGCTCAAACTTTCGCCGGCGGCAGCGATACCCAGGATGCTGGCCGTAAACGGATTGGCCACCGTCAGGACGGCGGCCTCCTCAGCCGGAAGATACTTTTGCCCGAGAGGCTGAAACGCATAGCCGAAGCAGCTGCAAAGACTGACCAGCAGGAGCATGGGTATCCATTCGGAGACGCCGCAGGGAAGGGAAAAACCGCCGAAGGGCAGCGCGGCGGCGAAGCTGGCGATCCCCATGACGCCGAGCTGGATCATGCCGATCGATAAGGGTTCGGCATTCCGGCTGACTTTTTCGGTCAGTATGATGCAAACGGCATAGGTGACAGCGGCCAGCAGAATAAGCGTGATCCCCAACGCCACGTTTTGACTGCGGTTCTGCGTAAGAGAGAGAAAACCGACGCCTATGACAGCCAGCAGCGCGCACAGCATGGTCTTTTTCCGGGGAGGGGTCCTGGTCAGGGCGGCGATGAACAGGGGGACGAGCACGATCGCCATGTTTTCGATCAGGGCACTGACTCCGCTGTCGATCAGGCGGAGCCCGAACATTTCAAAAGTCATGAGAACGGTGTATAGAAGTCCAAGAACAACGCCGCCGCGAAAGCTTTCCCGGCTGCAGCGAAGCAGTCTCTGAGGAAAGATCAGCGCCAGGACCAGAAAGGACAGAAGAAAGCGCACGGCCAGGATGCTCATGGGAGAGACCGTCTGAAGAAGGATCTTCGAGAACAGGAAAGAACAGCCTCTTGCCATGAATACAAAAAGCAGCAGGATCCGCGCCAGGTTCTTGTCCATTGTCTTCCCAAACCTCAATTTACATTGTTTATAGGATCATTATGGGTTCGGCGACGACGCTTGTCAAGGCCGGTGCCGGGAAAGAAGAAAGGGACTTGACCCCGGGGCGGCCGCGCGCCATAATACAACATGAAGCCGAAAGACATTCCTGAAGCAAAAAGCCGGGGAAAGAACGATGCGGAAAGAAAACCTGAAAAAGATAACCGAACTGCGGCACGAACTGCACCGCGAACCGGAGCTTTCCATGCAGGAAGAGCGGACCATGGCGCGGCTCGTTACGTTTCTGCAGGACAATACGGATCTTGAGATCGTCCGTAGGACCGGCTGGCTGTATGCGGTGAAGGCAGGACGGCCCGGCGGGCGACGGATCGCGTTCCGCGCCGATATGGACGCACTGCCGATACAGGAGACGCTGCCGCTTCCGTATGCTTCCTGCCGAGCGGGGATTTCCCACAAGTGCGGTCATGACGGACACTGCGCCGCCCTCTGCGGACTGGCGCTGGAGCTGAGCCGGGCGGAGACGGCGGATACGGTCTATCTCATCTTCCAGCCGGGCGAAGAGACCGGGGAAGGCGCGAAGCGTTGCTGCGGGCTGATCCGGCAGGAGGGGATCGAGGAGATCTATGCCTTTCATAACCTGCCCGGATATCCCGAAGGAAAACTGGTGTATCGGGAAGGCCTGACGCAGCCCGCATCGGAGGGCCTCCGGATCCGGCTGGAGGGAAAAACTTCCCACGCAAGCGCACCGGAGGCCGGCAGAAACCCGGCCCAAGCGCTCTCCCGGATCACGCTGTATTCGCAGACCCTCAGCCGGCAGCCGTCCGAGACCATGCGCCTGTGCACGGTCACGGGGCTGAATGTAGGCAGCGGGGATTTCGGGATCTCTCCCGGGCTGGGGGAGCTTTCACTGACGCTCCGGGCGGAACGGGAAGAGGAAATGGACGGTATGGAAGCCGCGCTGTTGTCCTGTGCCGCAAAAGAGGCTGAGGAAGGCGGCTTTGTGTTGACACATGAGATCCGGGACCGCTTCCCGGAGACCAGAAATCACGCCGCCTGTCTTGCGCGCGTGATCCGGGCGGCGGAAAAGCTGGGGATCCCGGCAGCCCCCATGGAGAGCCTCTGGCGCGCGTCGGAAGATTTCGGGCAGTATCTGAAAGAATGCCCCGGCGCGATGTTTTACCTCGGCGCCGGGGAAAAAAGTCCCGCTCTGCATACGGACACATATGATTTCAATGACGGGCTCCTGGAGACTGCCGTCGATCTGTTTGCGGCTCTTGCGACAGATCGCTGATGGTTTTTTCAAAAAAGGCAGTCAGACCTTTAGCGCAACATCCTCAGGATTCTTTGACCAGCTTGCCGGTCATATGCTCGGGACTCAGCTCCATAAACGCCGCTTTGGGAAGAGCGTGCGTCAACTCCTTTTGCAGGTAAGCTTCGTCGTCGGTGAACTTCCTGCACAGTCCCGTGGCGACCTTTCTTCTCAGCTCCTCTTCCCCGTCATCCACAACACGCATCCGCCCGAAAACGACTACGCTGCAGATGTTCAGCGCCCAGTCGCCATCTTTTCTAAAGCCCTGGTCGTACACGCAGTAGCTTACCTTATCATGCTTTCTCACCGCATCCAGTTTATGACCGACCTTCGCGCAGTGGAAATACAGCTTGCCGTTCTCCTCGCAGTACCAGTGGTCAAGGGGAATACCATAGGGATAATCATCATCCCCCAGCATGGAGAGAACGCCTCTCGGCTGTTCTTTCAGGATCCGGATGCAGTCCTCCCCGCTGATCTGCTGCTTGAAGCGCCTCATTTCTCTGAACATAACCCATTTCTCCTTTCCATTCCTTTTTTGATCCGATCCCGGGTGCCGAAGACCCGGTGCGTGGCAACAGCGATTCTCGTTATTTGTAGTTTATCATAAAGAAAAGCTTGTGAAAAGAGGAAAAACTCGACTGGGATGGTATTGCACGAAATACGGGTTCCCCCGGCGGGATCCTCACACTCGCCTGCGGGCTCGCTCAGCGCCCGGCTCTGGAGCGCCACTGGCGCTCCATTCACTACCGGGCACGGTTCGAATCCCGCCGGGGAGCAAATCATGGTTGTTTTAATGGACTATTTATTTCACGATTTTCGTTCTGAAAAACACGATTATTATAGACATGTCGGGCTTTTTTGTATTCCAAGAATGATCTTGTTTCACGACCTTCTTCGGAACCGTTCCAAAAAAGTTGTAGTAAATCTGTAGTAAATTCCGCTACCTGAGCGGAAGGCTATAAGTTCCATATGTGCCACTAAAAACGAAAACACGCAGATCGGGTGTCTTCCACTGTAATAACGATTTTTCTTTTTAGGAAAAAGGGAAGCCCTCCTAGGGAGGGCTTTGGGGGTTAGGTATG
>CACYDL010000229.1 GCA_902773195.1 uncultured Lachnospiraceae bacterium | reverse complement strand
GTGCTCTCCAGCCAGCTCCTGCTGATCCGGATCTCCTCCTCCGCCGCGCCCGGCGCTCCTTTTGTCTTCCTTCTGTCGACGCAGGCCTGCAGGGAAACCGCGTCGTAGATGTCCTCGTCAAAGGCCGGGCACTCCCGGCGGTAATCCTCGAGCGGGAGCTCGTCCAGGCTGATCTCCCGTTCGATGCACGTCAGCACCAGCCGTCCGATGATCCCGTGGGCGTCGCGGAAGGGCACTCCCTTCCTGACGAGATAGTCCGCGGCGTCCGTCGCGTTGGAAAAGCCCTGCTGCGCGCTTCGGCGCATGCGGTCCGGACGGAACGTCACGGAGGACAGCATACCCGCCATCAGGCGCAGACAGCCCTTGACCGTGTCGACGGCGTCGAAGGTCATCTCCTTGTCCTCCTGCATATCCTTGTTGTACGCGAGAGGAAGCCCCTTCATCGTGACGAACAGCGAGTTCATCGCCCCGAAGACGCGGCCCGTCTTGCCTCTGATCAGCTCGGCGATGTCCGGATTCTTCTTCTGCGGCATGATGCTGCTGCCCGTCGCGTAGGTGTCGTCGATCTCAATAAACCGGTATTCGTTGGAATTCCAGAGGATCAGCTCCTCGGAGAGCCTCGACAGATGCACCATGACGATGGAGGCCGCGCTCAGGAACTCCAGGATGTAATCCCTGTCCGACACGCCGTCCATCGAGTTGTCGCAGGGCCGGTCGAAGCCGAGCAGCTCCGCCGTCATCTCCCGGTCCAGGGGATAGGTGGTGCCGGCCAGGGCCCCGCTGCCCAGGGGACAGACGTTCATGCGCGTCCGGAGCGAGCGGATTCTCTCGTAATCCCGGCGGAACATCTCGAAGTAGGCGCCCATGTGATGGGCGAGGGTGACGGGCTGCGCCTTCTGAAGATGCGTGAAGCCGGGCATGCAGATCTCCGTACTCTTCTCCATGATGCCGAGAATCACCCCGAGAAGATTTCTGATGTACTCCGAGACCGCGTCGGCCTCGTCCCGGATGCACAGACGCATGTCGAGGGCGACCTGGTCGTTTCGGGAGCGGCCGGTGTGAAGCTTCTTTCCCGCCTCGCCGATCCGCGCGGTGAGATGGGACTCGACGAAGCTGTGGATGTCCTCGGCGTCGCCGGTCAGCTCCAGCTTTCCGCTTCCGATGTCCGCGGCGATTCCCTCCAGTCCGGTCCGGATCGCCTCGCTCTCCTCGTCGCTCAGGACGCCGATGCGGTGCAGCATGGCGCTGTGGGCGATGCTGCCTTTGATATCATATTTCCAGAGACGCCTGTCGAAGGGAAGGGACTGGTTGAACGCATATACCAGATCATCCGTCTCCTTCGTAAAGCGGCCTCCCCAAAGCTGTGCCATTGGCTGATCTCCTTTCGCCGTCCTCCGGGCGCCGTCCCCGGCGCCGGAATCCGGAATTCTGTTCATTATAGACGATTGTCTCCGGCCGCGCAATCATTTATCCGGGGAACTTCCGTTGTCTGTCTCTTTGGGAGCGTTTCCCGCGTTCCCCGTCAGGTTCCGTCTTTCCGGGGCGGTGGCGCTTTCTTCTTGCGCCCTCTCGTCCCTTTCCCGGCGCGAGAACACGCAGCCGCAGTAATTCTGCCGGTAGAGGCCGTACTCCCTTGACAGCTCGATCGAGCGCTGGTAACCGCCCCGCTTTTTGAAGTCGGACGGGAGCCACTTAAGTCCGTACCGCGCGGCGGCCTGTTCGCCGATCTGATTGAGAAGATCGGCATTTTTCAGCGGACTGATCGTCAGGGTCGTGGCTATGTATTCGTACCGGCGGGCGCCGTCCTCCCGGGTTTCCCCGGAGGCGGCCCGGGCCGTCTCGTCCAGCCGGAGCGCGAAGCACCGCGCGCAGCGCTCTCCGCCCTCGGGACAGCGCTCCAGGCCCTTCGCCATCCGGAAGAAGCGGTCCGGCTCGTAGGGGCCTTCGATCAGCCGGATCCCGTGGGGATGCGGCTGCTCCCTGATGAGCCGCCGGATCTCCTCCGCGCGCTTGTGATATTCCTTCTCGTCCGTGATATTCGGATTGTAGAAATAATCCGTGATTCTGAAATGCCGGGAAAGATATTCGAAGACATAGGAACTGCAGGGCGCGCAGCAGCTGTGCAGCATAAGCTCCGGCGCGCGCCCTTCCTCCTCCAGTCCGCGGATGATTCCGTCCAGTTCCTTCTGATAATTTCGTTTCATTCCGCGAAGCTCTGATTATCGGATGTGAAGCTTTTTCATGACGGCGAGAAGCCTGTTCCCCATCGGCATCCTTCGGATATCGTCATCCGTCAGCTCGGGTGACCGGCCGTAGGCCGCGAAGTAGACGAGAATTCCCGCCAGCACCGCGGCGACCAGCAGGACCGCGCTGTAGAGATACCTGCCGAAGACGGACGGCAGGAGGCGCGAGGGCACCCAGTAGATCAGGGCCACGACGGCGCTCATCACGAGGGTGGACCGGAGCGGCATGAGGAACTGCCTGAGCCGGTGCGAATAGCCGATATACTTTTTGATGGAAAGGGCGTTCAGCACCATGACCGTCAGGGAGTACAGGACGGTGGCGGCGACGATGCCGTAGACGCCGATATTCAGCACGCCGACGGATACGTAGGTGACCGCGATATTCACCGCCAGCGCCATCAGCGCGTGGCGCACGGGAACCGACGGATGCCCCAGCCCCTGGAGCACGCCGTTGGTGACGGTGGAGAGGCTGTAGAAAATGACGGAAACCGCGCCCATGCTGAGAAGAATCGCGGCGCCGCTCACGTTTCCGCCCGGATAGAGCACATAGATCACGGGATAGGAAAGAATGGCGATGCCCGCCGCCGAGGGGATCGCGATAAACATGGTGAGCTTCACGCACTCGTCGATTTTGGAGACCGTGTCCTTCCGGGAGCCTTCCGCGACCGAAGTGGCGACCGCGGGAATCAGGGCCGTGGAGGTGGCGGAGGCAAGAGCGATGGGGATATTGATGATGGGTCTCACCCTGTAGCCGAACAGTCCGTAGAGACTGGCGATCGCCTCGGCGCCCATGCCCTTCGACGTCATGACGTTCGTGAAGATAATCTGGTCGATGACCGCCGTCATGTTGTAGACGCAGGTCGCCAGAATGATGGGCGTGCACATCAGGATGATGACCCGGAAGACTTCGCCGTAGGTCTCGTCCCTGTGATTTTTGTCCCGCCGGATTCTCTTCCGGATGAGCTTCCGGTTGAGGGCGTAGGCGAGGATCATGATCAGGAAGCCGGTCAGGACGCCGACGCCGGTGCCGATGCAGCCGCCCGCGGCGCCGTACTTTCCGGACAGTCCGGGGTCGCCGAAATAGGGCCTCGCCAGCAGATAGGCGGCGACGACCGAGAAGATGCCGTTGAGAAGCTGCTCCGCCACCTGGGAGACGGCGGTGGGCTTCATGGTGTTGTGGGCCTGGAAGAAGCCCCTGAAGACGCCGAGGAAGCCCGATAGGAAGATCGTCGGAGCGAGAACCCGCAGCGCGAGGACGGCATCCGGTTCCTTTCTCAGGATGAAGGGCGCGCCGAAGAACGCGATCAGCGCGCCAATCCCGCCCGCGGCCAGCACATAGATCAGGGCCGCCTTGAAGACCTTGAAGGCATTCCGGTACTCGCGCACCGCGAGACGCTCCGCCATGACCTTGGAGACGGCGCTGGGAATGCTGTAGGATGAGATCAGAAGGATGATGGTATACCACTCAAAGGCGAACTGATAGTAGCCGTCTCCGATATCCCCCATGATCATATGGAGGGGACTCCTGTAGAGAAGGCCTATTACGCTGGAAATCATCTGGGCGGCCATCAGAAAAGCGGCCTGCTTTACCACTCTGCCCTGCTTGTCCTTTGCCATGATATACTCCGGATTATCTAGTGTAAGCGGACGCCTCCCCCGGAGGCGGCCCGCCTTGTCTTTCCCGGGACGGCCCGGCCCTGCGGCGCGCCGTTTCCGTATTTCGTCGTCACCGTGCGCCCGCCGTCAGACGTTCTCGATCTGCCAGTCAATCTCCGGGAGGCCGTTCTCCGCCAGATAGGCGTTGCAGCGGGAGAAGGGCCTGCTTCCGAAGAAGCCGTTGTAGGCGGAAAGCGGCGACGGATGCGCCGATTCGATGACGAGATGCTTCGGGCTGGTGATCATCGACTTCTTCTTCCGGGCGGCGCCGCCCCAGAGGATGAAGACGATCGGGCGGTCCTGCCCGGCGATGACGCGGATCGCGGCGTCGGTGAACTCCTCCCAGCCGATTCCCTTGTGGGAATTCGCCTGATGGGCCCGCACCGTGAGCACCGTATTGAGCAGCATGACGCCCTGCCTCGCCCACTTGGTGAGATCCCCGTTGTTGGGCACGAAGCACCCGAGGTCGTCGTGCAGCTCCGCGTAGATATTCACCAGGGAAGGCGGTATTCTCACGCCGGGGCGGACGGAAAAGCACAGTCCGTTGGCCTGGCCCGGCTCGTGGTAGGGATCCTGCCCCAGTATGACCACCCGGACCTGCTCGAGGGGCGTGAAATGGAACGCACTGAATATATCCGTGCTGGGCGGATAGATCTCGCGGCTCCTGTACTCCTCCAGAACCGTCCTGTACAGCTTCGCATAATAGGGCTTTCCGAACTCGCCCTTCAGCTTTTCAGCCCACAAACCGTCGATCGCCATGAGCGCCTCCGTATCCGTTTTCTCCCCGGCTGCACATCCTGCGAGCCGTCCCTCAGAATCTCACGGGCACCTTGTGTTCTTCCAGATAAATCTTGACTTCCTCGATGCTCAGTTCCCTGAAATGGAACAGCGAGGCCGCCAGCGCCGCGTCCGCGCCGCCCTCCGTCAGGGCTTCGAGGAAATGCTCCGGCGTGCCCGCGCCGCCCGAGGCGATGACGGGGACGCCCACAGCGTCGGACACCGCCCGGGTCAGCTCGATGTCGTACCCGGCCTTTGTGCCGTCGCAGTCCATCGAGGTCAGGAGGATCTCCCCCGACCCGAGGGAGACGGCCTTCTTCGCCCATTCCACCGCGTCGAGGCCCGTGTCCTCGCGGCCTCCCTTGACGAAGACGTTCCAGCCGCTTCCGTCGGCCCGCCGCCGCGCGTCGATGGCGACCACGATGCACTGGCTGCCGAACCGTTCGGCGCCCTCGCGGATCAGGCCGGGGTTCATGACGGCGGCGGTATTGACGGAAATCTTGTCCGCTCCCTCCCGGAGGATGTTCCTCATGTCCTCCACCGTGCGGATGCCTCCGCCCACGGTGAAGGGGATGAAGACCTGCTCCGCGACCTTCCGCACCATATCCGCCACGGTCTTCCGCTGGTCCGAGGAGGCGGTGATATCCAGAAACACCAGCTCGTCCGCCCCTTCGAGGTTGTAGGCCTTCGCCACCTCGACGGGATCCCCGGCGTCAACGAGATTGACGAAATTGACGCCCTTCACGACCCGGCCCGCGTTGACGTCGAGGCACGGGATGATTCTTTTTGTGAGCACAGCCGTCCCTCCTTACTTCAGCTTGACGAAATTTCTCAGGATGCGCAGGCCGATCTCACCGGATTTCTCCGGGTGGAACTGGACCGCGCTCAGCTTTCCCTTCTGAACGGCGGCGTGGAACAGACGGCCGTACTCGCACACGGCCGTGACGTCCTCCATCCGCTCCGCCTCCACATAGTAGGAGTGGACGAAGTAGACGTAGGAGCCGCTGGGAATATCCTTGAAAATGTCCCCTCCGTTCATCAGGTGGACCGCGTTCCACCCGATCTCGGGGACCTTAAGGCCCGGTTTCTCCTCGAACCGCCGGCATCTGCCCGGAAGGATCCCGAGGCCCGGTACGTCCGGGCTCTCCTCGCTCCCGCTAAACAGCAGCTGCATGCCCACGCAGATTCCCAGGAACGGGATCTCCTTCCGGAGGACTTCGCCGATCACCTCGTCCATCCCGTAGGAGCGGAGCTTGACAGCGGCGTCGCCGAAATTCCCGACGCCGGGGAGCACAACATGATCCGCAGATAAAATTACCTGCGGATCTCTCGTAATCACAGCTTCTTTTCCGAGCTTCAGAAATGCCTGCCTGACGCTTCTGACATTGCCGGCGTCGTAATCGATAATACTGATCATAAGCCACTTCCCGTGTATTTCCAAGGTTGCGGATCCGCCCCGCGGATCACAAAACACGGAATTATTATACCTGTGCAGGGAAGTTTTATCAATGCATTTTCTTGACCGGATCTCCCTTCCGAAGGCGGTCAGAAGGTCTCGATCCGGCCCTCCAGCGTGAACCAGAAGGACACGCCGTTCTCGCAGTTCCTGACGCCGCATTGCTGGTTGTGGCCGTCCATGACGGCCTTGACGATGGACAGGCCGATACCCGAGCCGCCGTAGGAGCGCGTCCTGGCCTTGTCGACCTTGTAGAATTTCTCGAAGATGTGCTCCCTGTCGTCCTCGGGAATCGGGTCTCCCGTGTTGAACACCTCCGTCCTCACCGCATTTCCCTCCTGGACAAAGGAGATCAGGATCTTCTTCTCTCCGGAGGCGTGATTCACGGCGTTGCTGAGGTAATTGGTGACCACCTCCTCGATCTTGAAGGAGTCGCCCCACACCATGACGGGTCTTGTCTCCGGGAAGTGCACCGACGCCCCGCTCTCCTCGATCATGATCTGCATCCCCGCGATCACGCCCTTGATCAGGTCCTGCAGGTCGAAGTGCTCCATCACCACCGGGTCGTTGCCGAATTCCAGCTGGTTCAGCGTCAGCAGCTTCCGGACCATCGTGTTCATCTTCGACGCCTCGTCGATGATCACGTCCAGGTAGAAGTCCCGGCTCTCCGGGTCCTCCGCGATGTTGTCCTTGAGGCCCTCCGCATACCCCTGGATGAGGGCCAGCGGGGTCTTCAGCTCATGGGAGACGTTGTTCAGGAAGTCCTTTCTGACCTCGTCGATGTGGGTCTTGCGCTCATTGTCCTTCTGGAGCTCGATGTTGGCGGCCTTGAGGCTCGCGATATTCTCCTCCAGCTCCTTGGACATGATGTTGAAGGACTCGCCCAGCTCCCCGATCTCGTTGGTCTCGCGGCCGCTGTATTTCGCGCTGAAGTCGAGGCTGGCCATGCGCTTCGACAGCTCGCTCAGCTCCGCGATGGGCCGGGTGTAGCGCCGCATCAGCAGGGAGACGCCCAGGGCGCTGATGATCACGGTGATGGTCCCGACGATGATGTAGAAGATCATCGTCACCCGGACGGCGCCGGTCATGCTCTCCAGAGGCGTCTGCAGCAGGAACCAGTAGTCGTTGGACAGCTGGCCCCACATCTCCAGGTAATTGGTATTGATCTTGGTGTCCCTGGACTCCTGGAGCGTGTATTCCTCCGTCTGCTTCAGCACCGTGATCTTGTCGTTGTAGAACCCGGAGATATAGCCGAACAGACGGGTCCTGTTCCGGCTCGCGTCGTGCTTGGTCGACTGGGAATCCGTGAGGTCCGAGTTGGCCAGCAGGATGATGATATTGTCCTGGACCGACATCTCCATGATCTCGTCCGTCATGTCCGTGGTCTCATCCGCCATGGCCGCCAGCTTGTGATACGCCGACTTCATCTTGCGGATCTTGTCCATCTTGTAGAAGGGCCCGAGCCGGAGCTGGGTGATCAGGCCGATGACCACCAGGTCGGCGAGGATCACGAGAACCAGTATCAAAGAAAGCTCACTCCGCATCGAATGGCGGGGTGAGCTTCCGCTGTTATGTTTTCCTGTCATTGCAGTCAGCATATTCATTCCCTGTCGGAGTCCGGGTCAAACTTGTAACCCATGCCCCAGATCGTTTTGATCATATTCCCCTTGGCGCCCATCTTGCTGCGGAGCTTCTTCACGTGGGTGTCGATGGTCCTGGCGTCCCCGAAGTAGTCGTAATTCCACACCGCGTTGAGAATCTTCTCGCGGCTGAGGGCGATCCCCTTGTTCTCGACGAAATAAGACAGGAGCTCGAATTCCTTGAAGGAAAGCTCCACCGGCTTCCCGTCGATGGTCACCTGGTGGGCCGTCCGGTCGATCTCTATGCCGCCCGCCTCCAGGACCTCCTCGCTGCCGGCGGCGCCGGATCTTCTGAGAACCGCGTCGACCCTGGCCACGAGAATCTTGGGGGAGAAGGGCTTCGAGATGTACTCGTCCACCCCCAGGTTGAAGCCGAGCAACTCGTCCCTCTCGTCTCCGCGGGCGGTGAGCATGATGATCGGTACCTTTGAGAACTGGCGGATCTCCCGCAGCACCTGCCAGCCGTCCATCTTGGGCATCATGACGTCCAGAAGAATGAGCGCGACGTCCTTTTCCGCGAAAAAGAGATCGACGGCCTTCTCGCCGTCCTCCGCCTCGATCACCTGGTAATTCTGCTTCTCCAGGAAATCTCTGACGAGCTTGCGCATCCTCGCCTCATCATCGACGACAAGTATTTTCAGTTTATCCATAATCCCTCCTGCGAAGAGCGGCTTCTCCCGGGATCCTCTGTCCCCGTCGCCCGGCTTCATCGTACAGAACCAGATTATAAACCATGATTTTGAAGAATGTGTGAAGGGGGCGGAAAAAGAGTCCCGCCCGCGCTCGAAGGAAGAAAAGGGGC
>CACYDL010000228.1 GCA_902773195.1 uncultured Lachnospiraceae bacterium | reverse complement strand
TCCGCGGCGCCTCAGACGACGAAGTCGTCCACCACCGCCGGCCGGATGTTCCAGATCCGGACCGAGGCGCTGCCGTTCACCCGGAAGCCGTGCTCCTGTTCCGTCGGGAAGACGCGGGAGGAGAAGACCGCCCCTCCGTCTCCGGCGAAGATCTCGACGGAGCTGCGGTCGATGAAGACGCGCATTTTCTCCAGCGGGAAATCGATCAGATGCTGCCGGACCTCTCCCTGGTCCGTGTTGAACCGCCGCGCGAGGCCGGAGCGGTCCACGGTGAGCATATTGTCGCTGCGGCTGCAGTGGATGCGGATGCCGCCGCTTCCGTCCGGCCCGGTGAAAAGCCGAAGATCCGGATCGTCGCGTCCGAAGACGATTTCCATCTCGCAGGCGGGGGGCAGCACCTGCTCACCGGCCGGCACTTCCCCGTCCCGGAGAGCCTCCAGCCCTTTGAGAGGCGCCTGGACGAGGCGCCTTCCGCTGACGCGGAGCTCACGGGGCAGGGTCAGGCATCCGGACCACTCGTCCTCGTCGGTGGGGTAGGAGGAGTCCGGAAGGCCCATCCACGCGACGAGGACCTTGCGGTCGTTTTCGGGTGTGTTGTTTGCGCATTCCGCCGCGTAGGAGTCGAAGCCGAAATCCAGCACGTGGAAGCTTCCGTCCGGGGTGAAGGTGAGGGACGCCCAGTCCATGCGCCCGATGATATAGCCGTTGTGGTTGAGACAGTCTCCTCTGTGGATGAGCTTCATGTGCTGGGGGCAGAAGATGAGGACGTCTCTGTCCCCGATGCGCTCGATGGCGGGACATTCCCACATGTCCCCGAAGTCCTCGAAGCCGGGCACCCGGAGCTGTCCCGCGAATTCCCAGCCCTCGAGCAGGCTCCGGGAGCGGTAGACGATCACGCAGCCGTGCTTTTCCTTCGTCTGCGCGCCGATCATGATGTAATAGAGACCGGTGTCGTCGTCGAAGAGGATTTTGGGGTCGCGCTGGTGCTCGGTGTAACCGGGATGAGGCCCGAACAGCGGCCAGGGAAGCTTGGAGCGCCGCCCGTCGTCGTACAGCTTCGCCACGCAGGTGTAGGATTTACGGGTCCAGTCGGGATCGCGGTGATTTCCGGAGTAGAACAGGCACAGCCCGTTGTCGTCCGGCAGCGCGGAACCGGAGTAGGCGCCTTTGTTGTCGAACTCCGTGTCAGGGCGGATGCAGACGCCGACGTTTTTCCAGGTAATGAGGTCAGGGCTCACGGTCTGGTACCAGTACTTGAGGCCGTGAACCGCCTCCCAGGGGCACCACTGATAGAAAAGATGCCAGCTGCCGTCGTGCATGACGAAGCCGTTGGGGTCGTTGAGAAGCCCGGTCACCGGCTGGATGTGGTACGTCTGCCGGTAGGCGGTCTCCCGGATGCGCTCGTGCAAGGCGCGGATCTCCTCCGGATCCCTGAGCACCCTGTAGCGTTCTTCGCGGGTCCATGTCTTCATGTTCCTCACCTCCTTCAGAAGCATCATACTATTTCCGGACAGGTTTTGTCGACCCCTGTGACGCCGCGGCTTTTTCCATGCTTTTTCCATCCCCCCGGGGGGCTTGCGGGCCCTGTTTTCCGCCTGCTATACTTCAGTCAGTTATCACGTTAAACTGTCGGCTCCCACGCGGAAAAGGAGGACGGTCTGCCGGCTCTCGCGGAGAAATGAGAGTCGGTCTGTCAGCTCCCTGGCGGAAATAAGGGGCTGCCGCGCGGAGAGGAGGGATCAGTATGCATATGGCGGACGCTTTACTTTCCCCGGCCGTCGCCGCGGGAATGGCCGGACTGTCCTGTGCCGCGGCGGGCGTATCGGTGTACCGGCTGCGGCAGGACGACGATGACCGGAAGCTTCCGGTGATGGCGGTCACGGCCGCCCTCGTATTTGCCGGCCAGATGGTCAACTACACGATCCCGGGGACAGGGTCCTCCGGGCACATCTGCGGCGGCATGCTGCTGTCCGCCCTTTTAGGGCCCTATGCGGGCTTCCTGTCCATGATCGTGATTCTCGCGATCCAGTGTCTGTTCTTCGCGGACGGGGGGCTGATGGCCCTGGGGGCGAACATATGGAACATGGCGTTCTACGGGTGCTTCGTCGGATACTTCCTGATATGGAGACCCATCATGCGGAGCGTCCGCTCCCACGCCGGAAGCAGGGGACGCGTCCGCGCGGGCATCGTCGCGGCGTCGCTCATCGGCTGCGTCGTGACGCTTCAGCTGGGTGCTTTCTCGGTGGTGCTGGAGACGCAGCTCTCGGGCATCACGGAGCTTCCCTTCGCTGCTTTCGCGGGACTGATGCTGCCGATCCATCTGGCGATCGGCCTCGCGGAGGGAGCGGTCACCGCCGCGGTGCTTCTGTTTGTCTATGAATCAAGGCCGGAGCTGATCCGGGAAGCGGGCGCGGGAGGCAAGGCAACCGCGTCCGGAGGCTCCATCCGGACGACGGTGCTGATCCTCGCCGTGGTGACGGCTTTCGTGGGCGGGGGACTCTCCCTGACGGCCAGCCGGAATCCGGACGGACTGGAGTGGGCCCTGTTCGGCAACACGGAAGAGGGTTACGCGGAAAACATGGGACTCGACGAGGAGTCCTTCGGACTGTCGGGCAAGGCGGCGGACACGGCCGCGTCCATCCAGGAAAAGACGTCGTTTCTCCCGGATTACTCCTTCGCGGGCAGCGACAGCGCCGCGGGGACGACCGTCTCCGGACTGGCGGGATCGGCCATGGTGGCCGGTGCGGCGGTGCTGATCTGCCTGGCGGGAGGCTTCTTCCGCAAGAGGAGGACCCGGGACCGGCGGGAAGGCGCCTGAGTCCAGAGAGAAATCCGGGACCGGCGGGAAGGCGCCTGAGTCCAGAGAGAAATCCGGGACCGGCGGGAAGGCGCTTGAGTTCAGTGAGAAATCCGCGACCGGTGGCAGCTTCCGGTTCCGGAGAAAGAGGAAAAGATGAATCAATCGGAAAGGGCTCTCCGCGAGCTTCGCGGCATGGACGATCTGGCCGCGGCCTCGTCGCCGGTTCACGGACTCAGCCCGACGGCAAAGCTTCTGACAACGGTCATCTACATCGTGACCGTTGTCTCTTTTCATAAATATGACCTGTCCGGGGTTCTCCTCATGGTCCTCTACCCCGCGATCCTTTTTTCGGTCACGGGCATCCCGGTGGGGACCTGCCTGCGGAAGCTGCGTTTCGTGCTTCCGCTGGTGCTGGCGGTGGGAATCTTCAATCCCTTTTTTGACAGGGAGATCCTGCTTCGCCTGGGAAGGGTTTCCGTTTCGGGCGGCGTGGTCTCGATGCTGACGCTGATGCTCAAGGGGACGTTCTGTCTCATGGCGTCTTTTCTTCTGATGGCGACGACGGGGATCGACTCCCTGTGCGCGGCGCTGAGGCGTCTTCACGTGCCCGGCATGCCGGTGACGCTGCTTCTCCTCACCTATCGCTATGTGTCGGTGCTGACGGAGGAGCTGGCGGTGATGACGGACGCCTACCGCCTCAGGGCTCCCGGGCAGAGAGGCATCCAGATGTCCGCCTGGGGATCGTTCCTCGGCCAGCTGCTGCTCCGCAGCATGGACCGCGCGGAGGAGCTGTACGAAAGCATGCGCCTGAGAGGCTTCCGGGGAGAGTTCTTCTACGCGGGGACAGCGCCGTTCCGGCTCCGGGACGCGCTCTACACGGCCGGATTTGCGGCCCTGTTCCTGGTCCTTCGGTTCGGGGATGTCGGCGCTCTGGCCGGCCGGTATATCCTGGCATGAAGCGGCCGCAGTTCCGCTGTCGCGCATCACGTTCCGCCATACTGCCATGAACCGGCCGCGCCCCTGTCATGAACCGGTCGTGAATCACCCGTGAGCCTGCCGCGGCTGGAGTAAAGAGGTTGTCAGTCAGAGACAGAGATAATGAAAGAGAGTACCTGCTTTCCGCGGAAGGTGGTTCACAAAACCGCCGCGGGGTGTATAATGCATATGGAGTCCGGTCCGCCCGGAGGAGCGGTTCCCCGGAGCCCTTGCGGCGCGGGATCTCCGGTCCGGACGGAAGACGGAATTGCATCATTGATACAGGAGGAAGAAAAATGTTTGGATTTATCATCACACTGCTGTGCGGCGCCTTCGCCGGATGGTTTGCGGGACGGCTGATGAACAGCGAGGGATCCTGGCTCTGGAATCTCCTTATCGGACTGGCCGGCGGCGTCGTCGGCAGCATTGTCCTGGGGATCGTCGGAATCAAGGGCAGCGGCATCATCGGCGGAACCATCGTGTCGATCGTCGGCGCGTGCATCCTGATCTGGCTGGCCAGAAAGCTGAAGAGCTGACAGACAGAACATCCGGGATGGCGCCGGCCG
>CACYDL010000227.1 GCA_902773195.1 uncultured Lachnospiraceae bacterium | reverse complement strand
GTGCCGGACGAGAGGGAATTTGTCGCGAAGGCAAAGGACGAGGAGCAGATCCTGTTCGTGCCGGGCAGAAGCTTCGGCTGCGCGGGCTGGGTGAGGATCGCCTACTGCGTGGCGTATGAGACCATTGAAAACGCACTTCCCGGATTTAAGAGGATCGCTGAGAGCTATGGGCTGGGAAAATAATATCCGCAAGGTGACGCCGTATACCCCGGGGGAACAGCCCTCAGAGGCGGGGGTCGTCAAACTGAATACCAATGAGAATCCCTATCCGCCGTCTCCCCTCGTGGAACGGGCGCTGGCGGCGGAGGATCCGGCGAACCTCAGGCTCTATCCGGACCCGGCGGCCTCCGCGCTGACCGGCGCCATCGCCGCCTACTACGGCCTGGACGAGGAGGAAGTGTTCGTCGGGGTGGGCTCCGACGACGTGCTGGCCATGTGCTTCCTGACGTTCTTCAACTCTGGGGAGCCGGTCCTTTTCCCCGACATCACCTACAGCTTCTACGACGTGTGGGCGGAGCTCTTCAGGATACCCTACGAGCAGATTCCGCTGGACGACGAATACCGGATCCGGGTCTCCGATTACACGGGCAGAAGGAACGGCGGCATCGTGATCGCCAATCCCAACGCCCCCACGGGCGCCCTTCTTCCCGTCGACAGGATCGAGGAGATCGTGCGCGCGAATCCGGACAGCATCGTGATCGTCGACGAGGCCTATGTGGATTTCGGCGGCGAGTCCGCCCTGCCTCTCGTCAGGAAATACGACAACGTGGCGGTGGTGCAGACCTTCTCCAAGTCAAGAAACGCGGCAGGGCTCCGCATCGGGTACGCCATGGGCTGCCGCAGGCTGATCGGCTTCCTGTCTGACGTGAAGTACAGCTTCAATTCCTATACGATGAACCGCCCCTCCATCACCGCCGGGACAGCGGCGATCAGGGACGACGCCTACTTCCGGGAATGCTGCGCGAAGATCTGCGCCACCAGGAGAAGGAGCGCGGCCGTCCTCAGGGAGCTGGGCTTCGTGTTTCAGGAATCGTCCGCCAATTTCCTCTTCATCACGCATCCCCGGGCGGCGGCGGAAGACATTTTCCGCTACCTCAAGTCCAGGAAGATCTACGTGAGGTGGTGGGACAGGCCGAGGATCCGCAACTATCTCAGGGTGACGATCGGGACCGATGAACAGATGGACGTCCTGGCCGGCGCGCTCAGGGAGTATCTATCCGCGGAAGCCGGCGTGTGACAGAAAAACAGCGGGGAAGGAACCACGCGCGGCGCGGCCGGCCCCGGAACCGGAAGGAGTTGACATAAAATGAATCCTCTGCTTCAGTGGTTTGTCGATCATCCCGCATTTCCCCCCCAGCTCGCGGTCATGCTGGTTTCCATGCTGCCGGTGCTGGAGCTTCGGGCGGGCATTCCTCTGGCCAGAGTGCTGAACCTGCCGCTCCGGGAGGCGATCCTGTTCTCCGTGGCCGGCAATATCATCCCGATTCCCTTCATCCTTCTCTTCATCAGGAAGGTGTTCGATTATCTGCGTCCCACCAGACATCTGGGGGGCATCGTCCGGAAGCTCGAGGCCCGGGCGATGAACAAGAGCGATAAGATCAGAAAAGCGGAGTTCTGGGGCCTGGTCCTTTTTGTGGGCATCCCCCTTCCGGGGACCGGGGGCTGGACCGGCGCCCTGATCGCCGCGCTTCTCAAGGTGGATCTCAAAAAGGCGTCCCTGGCGATTCTTCTGGGAATCGCCATCGCGGCCACGATCATGAGCCTGATATCCTACGGCATCTTTCACATGTGAGCATCGGAGAGGGGCAGCTTATGGCGGAAAAGAAAGTAAGACATCTGGGGGTCATCATGGACGGCAACCGGCGCTGGGCGAAGAAGCACATGTTCGCGTCGGTGATGAGAGGGCACGAGGCCGGCGTCGACACCTTCGTGGACCTGTGCGAATGGTGCGAAAACGCGGACATCCCTTATCTGACGGTGTACGCGTTCTCTACGGAAAACTGGAAGCGGTCCCAGGAGGAGGTGTCCGACCTCTTCCGGCTGATGCGCCGGTTTTTCGTCGACGAGATCGGCCGCTGCATCGAGAAGGGGGTCAAGGTCGTCGCCATCGGCAATTTCGACCGGCTTTCGGCCGAGGACCGGCAGGTGATCCGGGACGCGGAGCGGGTGACCGCCCACTGCACGAAGCTGTATCTCCAGATCGCCCTCAGCTACGGGGGAAGAGACGAGATCGTGCGGGCCGCCGGGAAGCTCGCGGAGGATCTGTCGGCGGGAAAGATCTCACGGGACGGGATTTCCGAGGAGCTTTTCGCAAGCTATCTGGATACCCGGGGCGTCCCGGACATGGATCTGGTCATCCGGACGGGAGGAGAGCAGAGACTCTCCAATTTCTTTCCCTGGCAGACGACCTACGCCGATCTGTACTTCACCGATACGCTGTGGCCTGACTTCACCGAGGAGGAACTCGGAAAGGCCCTGAGATACTACGACTCGGTTACGATCAACAAAGGAAGATGAGCGCATGCGTGATGATCTGAAGGCATTTCTCGACTACTACGGAAGCACGGCGGACCGGCTAGGCGCGAAGAAAAAGGCTTACAACCGCGGGATCAGGAAGGACAGGAATCCGGTGATCCGCATGTTCCTGCAGGATCTGTCGGATCTCAACGAGGGGGGAAAGCTGCTTCGCGGCGTGCTGGTGGCCCTCGGATACCGCATCGGCGGAGGCGGCGCGGAGGAGTACGCGGACGAT
>CACYDL010000226.1 GCA_902773195.1 uncultured Lachnospiraceae bacterium | reverse complement strand
GGCGCGATCCAGATCTTCCAGGAATTCCACACCGGCATGGAGGAGATCATCGTCGGCGTCGTCGGCGTCCTGCAGCTGGACGTCCTGAAGTTCCGGCTGGAGAATGAGTACAAGGTCGACATCGTCATGGAGAACCTTCCGTACGAGTATATCCGCTGGATCGAGAACCCCGACGAGATCGACGTGGAAGCCCTCGAGGGGACCTCGGACATGAAGAAGGTGAAGGATATGAAGGGCAGCCCCCTGCTGCTTTTCGTCCATGAATGGAGCGTGGGAATGACCCTCGAGCGCAACAGCGATCTGAAGCTGTCCGAGTTCGGAGGATGGGAGGAGGACGGCGCCTCACGCTGAGAAAGAAGCATTTCCGACGGTTGACATCCGCCGGGTGCACGGATAGAATCATGTAGACAACATATTTCTGTAGGAGGTAGAAAGTTGGACAACCTTGAGCTGAAAAAGATCGCCAATGAAGTCCGCAAGGGGATCGTAACCGCAACGCATGCCGCGAAGAGCGGCCATCCGGGCGGCTCTCTCTCCGCGGCAGACATCTTTACCTTCCTCTATTTTGAGGAACTGAACGTGGATCCGGCCGATCCGGTCAATCCGGACCGCGACCGCTTTGTCCTCTCCAAGGGACACACGGCTCCCGGCCTCTACTCCGTCATGGCCCAGAAGGGCTATTTCCCGGTCGAGGAACTGACGACGCTCCGCCACACGGGCGCGCGCCTTCAGGGACATCCCTCGATGAACTACCTCCCGGGCCTCGACATGAGCTCCGGTTCCCTCGGACAGGGGATCTCGGCCGCCGTCGGCATGGCGCTGGGCGCCAAGGTCCAGAACAAGGATTTCCGCGTCTATACGCTCCTCGGAGACGGTGAGTGCGAGGAAGGCCAGGTGTGGGAGGCGGCCATGTTCGCCGGCGCCAAGAAGCTGGACAACCTGGTCGTGATCGTGGACAACAACAACCTCCAGATCGACGGAACCATCGTGGAAGTCAACAACCCCTATCCGCTCGACAAGAAGTTCGAAGCCTTCAATTTCCATGTCATCAACATCAAGGGCGACGATTTTGACGAGATCCGCGCCGCTTTCAGGGAAGCGCGGGAGACCAAGGGAATGCCCACGGCGATCATCGCGAAGACGGTGAAGGGCAAGGGCGTGTCCTTCATGGAGGATCAGGCCGCATGGCACGGCACGGCGCCGAACGACGAGCAGTACGCGGTGGCGATGGCGGACCTGGAAAGGATCGGTGAGACGTTATGAGTGATGTGAAGAAGATTGCAACGAGAGAAGCTTACGGCAAGGCCCTCGCCGAGTTCGGAGCGGAGTATCCGGAACTGATCGTTCTTGACGCCGACCTCGCCGGCGCGACGAAGACAGGCGTCTTCAAGAAGGCCTTCCCCGACAGGTTTTATGACTGCGGAATCGCCGAGTGCAACATGATGACCATCGCCGCGGGCCTTTCGACGACGGGGCTGATCCCCTTCGCCAGCACCTTCGCGATGTTCGCTGCCGGACGCGCCTATGAGCAGGTCCGCAACTCCATCGGCTATCCGCACCTCAACGTCAAGATCGGCGCGACCCACGCCGGTATCAGCGTCGGTGAAGACGGCGCCAGCCACCAGTGCCTCGAGGATCTCGCCCTGATGAGAACCATTCCCGGCATGGTCGTCATGTGCCCCGCGGACGCGGTCGAAGCCAGGGCGGCGGTCAAGGCAGCCCTGGATCACAAGGGACCGGTCTATCTGAGATTCGGGCGCGCGGCTGTCCCGGTCATCAACGATCCCGACACCTTCCGGTTTGAGATCGGCAAGGGAACCGTCCTGAGAGAGGGCGGGGACGTCTCCATCGTCGCCAACGGAATCTGCGTCTCCGCGGCGCTCGAAGCGGCGGAAATGCTGAAGGCCGACGGAATCGACGCCGAGGTGATCAATATCTGCACCATCAAGCCGCTGGACGAGGAGCTGATCATCCGTTCCGCGAAGAAGACCGGCAAGGTCGTGACCGCGGAGGAGCACAGCATCATCGGCGGCCTGGGCGGCGCTGTCGCCGAGTGCCTGTCCGAGAAGCTTCCGACTCCGATGTACCGCATCGGCGTCCGGGACAGGTTCGGAGAATCCGGCCCCGCCTCCGAGCTGATTCACAAGTACGAGCTCGACGCGGAAGGCATCTATAAGCAGGTCAAGGCGTTCGTCTGAGCGAAGAACCTGTTTCACTGTTACGGAAAGCTGTGAGAATGGCCTCGCGCCATTCTCACAGTTATCATCAGGAGAGGTGTGAAAATGCCCGATAACCGAAGCACATATACACTGAAAGAGGACGGCGTCGGCACCGTTCGGATCGCCGATGAGGTAGTGGCCGTCATTGCCGGACTGGCTGCGACCGAGGTGAAGGGCGTCGCGGCGATCGCCGGAGGCATCACCGGCGCCATGGTCGCCAAAAAGGGAATCAAGTCTCTCTCGAAGGGCGTGAAGGTCAATGTGGAAGGCAATGAAGCCGCGGTTGACCTGGTCCTGAATCTGGAATACGGGTACAGCATTCCGGAAATCGGGGAGAAGGTTCAGAAAAAAGTCAAGTCCGCGATCGAGAACATGACCGGCATGACGGTGACGGACGTCAATATCAATGTCGCAGACGTCGCGCTGAATGAGAACTGAGGGAGACGAACGTGAGCAGAAGAAAACTGCGCGAACACCTGTTCAAACTGGTGTATCTCGGCGCGTTTAACGATGAGGCGGATATGCCGGAGCAGATCCGGCTCTACTTTGAGATGAACCCGGAAATCAGTGAGGAGGACCGGGGCTTTCTCGAGGAGCGCTTCCGGGCGCTTTCCGCCAATCTCCCGGAGATCGACAGCCTTCTCAACCAGACCGCCAGGGGCTGGAAGACCAACCGATTTGCCAGCTGCGACCTCGCTCTTCTCCGCGTCGCCGTCTTCGAGATGAAATTCGACAGGACGGAGCAGGTGCCGGAGGGCGTGGCGATCAACGAGGCGGTGGAGCTCTCGAAGCTTTACGGAGGGGACGAATCGCCGTCCTTTGTCAACGGGATTCTCGGCGAGATCTCCAGAATTGCGAAAGATGGATAAACGCGTCTATTCGGTGGGACAGGTCTGCCGCTATATCAGGAACCTGTTCACAAGAGATGGATTTCTCGCGGGCGTCTCCGTCAGCGGCGAGGTCTCCAACTGCAAATATCATTCCTCAGGTCATATCTATTTTTCTCTGAAGGATTCAAAGAGCGCCATCGCGTGCGTCATGTTCGCCGGCTCCCGGAAAGGGCTGAAGTTCCCGATGAAAGACGGGGACAAGGTCGTCGTCAGCGGCAGCGTTGACTTCTACGAGAGAGACGGACGCTGCCAGCTTTACGCGACCTCCGTAAGGCTGGAGGGGATGGGCGATCTCTACGAGAAGTTCCTTGCCCTGAAGCAGGAGCTCGAGGAGGAGGGCCTCTTTGATCCGGCCTACAAGAAACCGATTCCCGCCTACGCGCGCCGGATCGGCATCGTAACGGCTCCGACCGGGGCCGCGATTCACGACATTCAGACAATTTCACGCAGAAGAAATCCCTACGTGCAGCTGATTCTCTGCCCCTCCCTGGTACAGGGGGACGGGGCGCCCGAGAGCATCGTGCGGGGGATCCGGATGCTGGACGAATACGGGGTCGACGTGATCATCGCCGGTAGGGGGGGAGGATCCTACGAGGATCTTCAGGCCTTCAACGACGAGTCGGTGGCCCGGGCGATCTTCGCCTGCGGCACCCCCGTCATCTCTGCCGTCGGTCACGAGACGGACACCACCATCGCGGATTTCGCGGCGGACCTGCGGGCTCCGACGCCGTCGGCGGCGGCGGAGCTTGCCGTGTTTGATTACCGGAAATTCTCCGAGAGAATCGGAAACAGCGGCCGGTATCTCGCCCGCGGGCTCAGAGTGCGGCTGGAGCGGGCCGGTTCCCGGTGCCGCAGCTATGAGGAGCGGCTCAAGGCCCTCTCTCCGGCGGGAAAGCTTCTGAGGGAGAGGCACGAGGAGGCGGAGCTTCTGCGGCGCTTCGACGACACGATGTCGGAAAAGCTGAGAAGAAATTCTCTCATCGCGGAAGAATACGGGCGGCGTCTCAGGGAATGTGAGAACGGCGTCTTCGCCTCGTACCGGAAGCGGCAGATGCTGCTGATCGGACGTATGAAGGGGCTGAATCCGCTGGACCGCCTCAGACAGGGCTATTCCTACGTCGAGGTGAGCGGAGGCCGGGCGCTGAGAAGCGTCGGGCAGGTGAAGAAGGGAGAGGCCGTCCGGATCTACGTGACGGACGGAACAATCGAAGCGGAGGTGCGTGACAAAGATGAGCGAAAACCTGAAGAATGATCCTGTCCCGGAAGGGGAAGAAAAGGAGATGACCGTCGCGGAGAGCTTTGACGCCTTGGAGGAGATGGTGCGGAAGCTTGAGAGCGAGGACATAGGACTGGAAGAGAGCTTCCGGATCTATCAGGAGGGGATGAAGCTCCTGAAAAAAGTGAGCGGAACGATAGACACATACGAGAAGAAAATGCAGGTTCTTGGCGCCGACGGCGGGATCGGGGAATTCGAGTGAAAAAGAGACTGGATGTGCTGGTGACAGAGAAGGGACTCGCGGAATCGAGGGAGAAGGCCAAAGCCCTGATCATGTCGGGGATCGTCTACGTCGGGGGCGTCAAGGCGGACAAGGCGGGGACGTCCTACGAGGAGACCCTTCCCGTCGAGGTGAGAGGAAACCGCCTGAAATACGTGAGCCGCGGAGGCCTGAAGCTGGAGAAGGCGCTCGCGGTTTTTCCGGTCAGCACGGAGGGCCTGGTGTGCGTCGACATCGGAAGCTCCACGGGCGGCTTCACCGACTGTATGCTTCAGAACGGCGCGGCGCGCGTCTACGCCATCGACGTCGGCAGGGGGCAGCTCGACTGGAAGCTCCGGTGCGATCCCCGCGTCGTGTGCATGGAGAAGACGAATATCCGCTACGTTACGCCGGAGGATCTGCCCGAGAAGGGCGGTTTCGCCAGCATCGACGTCAGCTTTATCTCCCTGGGCAAGGTGCTGCCTGCCGTCAGGGGGATCGTCGTGGACGGGGCCGCCGTCGTGTGCCTGATCAAGCCCCAGTTTGAAGCGGGCCGGGAGAAGGTCGGGAAGCACGGGGTGGTCAGGGATCCGGAGGTTCACAGCGAGGTGATCCGCCGGGTGCTCGGATTCGCCGCCGGAAGCGGCTTCGCGGTCCGGGGCCTGGACTATTCCCCGATCCGGGGACCGGAGGGAAACATTGAATATCTGGCCTTCCTTGAGGCCCGCGCCGGGGAGGACGGCGGTTCCGCCGAGGAATACGCATCCTCCGGCATCGTGGAGGAGACGGTGAGGCGCGCCCACGAGGAACTGGACAGATAGGACGCCTGCGGGGGAATGTCCGGCGAGGCGCCGGCGGGCGCCACGACGGTGAAGCGCCTACGGGAAGACCGGCCGTCAGGGAGAGGGCGGGCCGTCCGGCCGGCGAGGCGCGGGCGGACAGAATGACAGATGAGGAAAACGCGGCATGAAGACAATAGGAGTGATCCGGAATCCGGGACTTGAGAAAACCGAGAGCACGGCCCATGACGTCAGCGGGTATCTCCGGAAGAAAGGCTGCAGCTGCCATATCGCCGACGACGGGGCGGACCTGCCCCCGGACTGCAGCTGCGCCCTGGTGCTGGGAGGCGACGGCACGCTTCTTCGGGCCTCCAAGAAGGTCCTCGACAGACAGCTGCCCCTCCTGGGCGTGAATCTGGGGAACCTCGGCTATATGGCCGAGATCGACATCAACAATCTTTACCCGGCCCTGGACCGGCTCATCGCGGACGAGTACACCGTCGAGAAGAGAATGATGCTGACGGGGGACGTATTTCGCGGCGGCAGGAAAATTCTGACGGACACGGCCCTCAACGACGTCGTGCTCCACAGGATCAGGCCTCTTCGGGAACTGCGGTATCTCATCAGTGTCAACGGGGAGCCTCTCAACAGCTACGCCGCGGACGGCGTGATTCTCTCCACCGCCACGGGGTCGACGGGGTACAACCTCTCCGCCGGAGGACCCATCGTGTCGCCCTCCGCCGAGCTGATTCTCATGACGCCCATCGCGCCCCACACGCTGATCTCCAGGAGCATTATCTTCTCGGGAGGAGACAGCATCCGTGTGGAGATCGGCTTGGGAAATACCGGGGCCGGGCAGGAGGTGACGAACGTCCTGTTCGACGGCGCAGCCGCCGTGCCCCTCCGCACCGGCGATTCCGTCGAGGTCCGTACCGCGGAACAGTACACCCGCATCATCAAGATCAACCACATCAGTTTTCTGGATGTGCTGAGAAGAAAGATGGCCGACACATGAAAAATGCCAGACATGAACAGATCCTGAAGCTGATCGGGCAGTATGACATCGAGACCCAGGAGGAGCTGGCGGCGAAGCTGAACGAGACGGGCTTTTCCGTCACCCAGGCGACCGTCTCCCGGGATATCCGCCAGCTCCAGCTGAGAAAGACCGCCGGAAGCGGCGGGCGTCTCCGCTACAGCGCGGGCTCCGACGACGCCTCTTCCTTCGGGGAGCGATACGAGCGGGTTCTCAGGGAGGCCTACGTCTCCATGGACATTTCGCTCAATATACTGGTGATTCACACCGTCTCCGGGATGGCCATGGCCGCCGCGGCCGCTCTTGACAGCTTCGACTGGCAGGAGCTGCTGGGGTGCATCGCCGGCGACGACACCATCATCGCCGTGCTGCGGGCGCCGGAGGACGCCAGGGCGGTCTTCGCCAAGATCGGCAGGATCGTAAAGCAGCAGACGGCCGGGGAGGGAGAGCATGCTCAGAAATCTTCACATTAAGAATCTGGCCCTGATCCGGGAAGTGGACGTCGACTTCGCGGAGGGCCTCAACATCCTGACCGGCGAGACCGGCGCGGGCAAATCGATCATCATCGATTCCGTGGGTCTGGCGCTGGGCGGAAGAGCCGCCCGGGACATGGTGCGGGACAACGGCGCCCCGGCCCTGGCGGAGCTTGTGTTCGAGCCGGATTCGGAGGAGGCCGTACAGGCCCTCCGGAGTCTCGGCATCGACACGGAGGACGGAATCGTCCTGGTGTCACGCCGGTTCCAGGACGGCAGAAGCACGATCCGCATCAACGGGGAGACGAAAACCGCCGCCGAGGCCAGAGAGTGCGGCGCCTGCCTCCTGGACATTCACGGCCAGAGCGAACACCAGAAGCTTCTCCGCCAGGACCGCCAGCTGGAGCTGCTCGACGAGTACGGCGGAAAGGAAGTCCTGACCGCGAAGGAACGCGTCAGGGCGGACTGGAAAGAGTGGTCGGAGCTGCGGGCGGAGCTGGAGAAGGGCGAGATGTCCGACGAGGACAGAGCCAGGAGGATCTCCTTCCTGGAGTTCGAGGTGGGCGAGATCGACGACGCGGCCCTCGCCCCCGGAGAGGACGAGGAGGTCGAACAGCGGTACAGAAGGCTGTCCAACACGAGGAAGATACAGGAGACCCTCGAGGAGGTGCGCGAGGCGGCAGGCTACGGAGGCCCCGCCGGCGCGGGCGACCGGATCGGCTCCGCGGTGAAGCGCCTGGAGAGTATCGCCGGGTTCGACGAGCGGCTCCGGGGACTCAGCGCGCAGCTGGGCGAGATCGACGATCTTCTCAACGACTTCAACAGGGATCTCGCGGACTACGCCGGGGATCTCACCTTTGAGGCAGGAACCTTCGAGGAGACGGAGGAGCGCCTGAACCTGATCAACCGGCTCAAGAAAAAATACGGCAGGACCGTCGGCGACGTGCTCGAAGGAAGGGAACAGCGGATGCGGGAGCTGGAGTCCCTGCGGGACTACGAGGAGGCCCGGGAGCGGCTCGGGAAGCGGTTTGCCGAGGCGGAGAAGAGGCTCGGGGCGTCCACCGCCGCGCTGACCTCTCTTCGGAAGCAGTACGCCGCCGTATTCACGGAGGAGGCGATGAAGCAGTTTTCGGAGCTCAATTTCGCGAGGGCCGACTTCGCGATCGAGTGGAAAGAGCTTCCGGACTACACCGCCAACGGCAGGGACGGCGTGGATTTCTGCATCGCCACCAACCCCGGCGAGGAGAGAAGACCTCTCCGGCAGGTCGTCTCCGGCGGTGAGCTCTCGAGGCTCATGCTGGGCATCCGCACCATGTTTGCCGACAGCGACTCCGCCGGAACCATCATTTTCGACGAGGTGGACGCCGGCATCAGCGGCAGGACGGCCCAGAAGGAAGCGGAGAAGATGGCGCAGGTCGCGAAGAGGCACCAGGTGATCTGCATCACGCACCTGCCCCAGATCGCCGCCATGGCAGACACCCACTACGGGATTACGAAGGACGTGTCCGACGAGACCGCCATCACCAGCATCAGCGCCCTGGACGACGAGGAGTCCGCCCGGGAGATCGCGCGCCTGATCGGAGGCGCCAGGATCACCGGCAACACCATGAATTCCGCCCGTGAAATGAAAGAGATGTGTCGACAATTCAAGGCGCGTGAATTATAATGATGTGTATAAAACGCGGCAAGAAGGAGGAGTTCTGCCATCATGAAAAAAATCTTGTTTGTTTCTTCAGAGGGAGTTCCGTTCATCAAGACGGGAGGTCTTGCAGACGTTGTCGGTTCACTTCCGAAGGCGCTGGACAGGAGGTACTTTGACTGCCGCGTCATCCTTCCCTACTATTCCTGCATGGCGCAGAAATGGAAGGACATGCTCAGCTACAAGACCAATTTCTACATGGATTTCGACTGGAACAGCTGCTACGTCGGAATCTTCGAGTGCGAGTACGAGGGCGTTCATTTCTATTTCATCGACAATCAGGACTATTTCACCTGCGACAAGCCCTACGCGGGAATGCCCTGGGATCTCGGCAGGTTCTCCTTCTTCAGCAAGGCGGCGCTGAGCATCCTTCCGACGATCGATTTCCGCCCGGACATCATCCACTGTCACGACTGGCAGACGGGACTCGTTCCGGTCTATCTCAACGCCAGCTTCCAGGACAATGAATTCTACCGCGGCATCAAGACGGTCATGACGATTCACAACCTGAAGTTCCAGGGAATCTGGGACGTGAAGACCATGAAGGACATCGTCGGGCTCTCGGAGTACTATTTCACGCCGGACAAGCTGGAGTACAAAGGCGACGGCAACCTCCTGAAGGGCGGACTCGTCTACGCCGACGCCATCACGACGGTCTCCTCCTCTTACGCCGAGGAGATCAAGATGCCGTATTACGGGGAGGGCCTGGACGGCCTCATGCGCGCCCGCCAGAACGATCTTCGCGGCATCGTAAACGGAATCGACTACACCACCTTCGATCCCGCGACGGACAAGTATCTCTACAAGAACTACGACGCCAGGACATTCCGCAAGGAGAAGGTCAAGAACAAGACCGCCCTCCAGGCGGATCTGGGTCTCAACGTGGATCCCAAGACCATGCTGATCGGCATCGTCTCCCGTCTGACGGACCAGAAGGGCTTCGACCTGATCGCCTACGTCATGGACGAGATGTGCCAGGACGCCGTGCAGTTCGCCGTGCTGGGAACGGGCGACGAGCGCTATGAGAATATGTTCCGCCACTTCGCCTGGAAGTACGGCGGAAAGGTCTCGGCGCAGATCTATTACAACGAAGGACTCGCCAACCGCATCTACGCCGGCTCCGACGCGTTCCTCATGCCGTCCCAGTTCGAGCCCTGCGGCCTCTCCCAGCTGATGTCCCTCCGCTACGGGACGCTCCCGATCGTCCGCGAGACGGGCGGCCTGAAGGATACCGTCCAGCCCTACAACGAATACGAGGGAACCGGCACGGGCTTCTCCTTCAGCAATTACAACGCCCACGAGATGATGGCCGCCGTCCGGTACGCCGAGAAGATCTATTATGACAAGAAGCGCGAGTGGAACAAGATGATCGACCGCGCCATGGCGCAGGATTTCTCCTGGGAGCATTCCGCGCTTCAGTACCAGGAGCTCTACGACTGGCTGATCGGCTGACGGGTGAGGCCGGACCCGGGCGCTGTTTCCCGGGAGACGCGCGGCCGCGGCAGCAAAACAGTTTTCAGGGGACCGCCTTCGCCGGACACGGGGGCGGTTCCTTTCGATTTCGGGTCTGTCCGGGAATTCGGGTTCGCGGACCGGGAGGTCCGGGGTCAGGAGCGAAAGGTCCGGGAGCAAGTCCGGAAAAATCCGGGGTTCATGCCGGAAAAGTTCGTGTTGACTTTGGCTTCGGTCTGTAGTATTCTTTATCTGCACGATATCGAACAAATGTTCTGTGCGCACGCCGCGGGCGCCGGACAGACTTTATACGGAAAAGGAGTATCGATTTGAAGAAGACAGCAGCGGGAGCGGGGGGCAGCCTCCGCGAAGAAAAGGAAAAGGCACTGGAAGCCGCGATCAGCCAGCTGGAAAAGGACTTCGGCAAGGGCACCGTCATGAAGCTCGGGGAGGCCGGCGCGAACATGAACGTCGAGGCCGTGCCGACCGGTTCTCTCTCCCTGGATATCGCCCTCGGCGTCGGGGGCATCCCCAAGGGCAGGATCATTGAAATCTACGGGCCTGAGTCGAGCGGCAAGACGACCCTCGCGCTCCACATGGTCGCGGAGGTTCAGAAGAGAGGCGGCATCGCCGGATTCGTCGACGCCGAGCACGCCCTCGACCCCGTGTACGCCAAGAACATCGGCGTCGACATCGACAACCTCTACATCTCCCAGCCGGATTCCGGGGAGCAGGCCCTCGAGATCACCGAGACCATGGTGCGCTCCGGCGCCGTGGACATCATCATCGTCGACTCCGTGGCCGCGCTGACCCCGCAGGCGGAGATCGACGGCGACATGGGAGACTCCCACGTCGGCCTTCAGGCCAGGCTCATGAGCCAGGCCCTGAGAAAGCTGACGGGCTCCGTCAGCAAGACGAAGTGCATCGTCGTATTCATCAACCAGCTGCGCGAGAAGATCGGCATCATGTTCGGCAATCCCGAGACTACGACGGGCGGGC
>CACYDL010000225.1 GCA_902773195.1 uncultured Lachnospiraceae bacterium | reverse complement strand
TCTTCGCCGAAGTCGAAGCCGTCCCAGCCTGCCTGGCCGTCGTCGAGACCCTCGTCCGCAGCGTCATCGGAGGGATCCGTGACGATAAGATCGTCGAACATGCCGCCCTGCGCCGGGTCGGGCTGGTCGTCGTTCCACCATTCGCCGAAATCTTCCGGCTCTTCTGTCTCTGCGCCGACGGGTTCGTTATCGTCATCGGAGCCGGTGATCACGCCGAAATCCGCCTCCCCGTCGAAGCCCTCGGCAGGGGATGCCTCATGGGACTCTTCCGTATCGTACACGCTCTGGTAGAATTCCTGGTCCGGAAGAGCCGCCTCATCCGTCGCGTCGAGAATGACGTCGGCGCCGAAGGCCGCATCGTCCGTGCCGAGAAGAATGTTGTCATTTCCGAGAACCAGCTCTTCTCCGGTGATGACGTCGTCCGTGTCGTCCGCGCCGGGAAGGACAGGTTCGTCAAGGCCGGCACCGCCGTCTCCGACGCTGCCACCTCCGTCGGGAGCCGTATCGCCGGCGAGACCGCCGTCGAGCCCCGCCTCGGCGGTAATCGCGTTCATGTTGTCATCGATCCTGTCCAGCGTTTCCTGAACGTCCCCGATATCCAGCTCCTGCGCGGCGATCACCTCCGCCAGGCCGTCCAGATCCGCGGGGTTGATGCTGCTGAAGTCCCCCGATTCGAACTCGATGCCGATCTGCTCGTGCTCCCGGAGGAACCTTTGGATCTCTTCCCTGACGATTCTCCGTATCGCCCGGAGATCTCTGGGGGAGATCTGATCCTCGATGATGATGTACTTGATATTGTTGATGATCATCGTCGCGTTGACCTGGCCGATGTAATCCGCCAGCCTTCCCGCGTAATAGATCTCACGGACGGCCGCCTGTCTGCCTCCGTCGCTGACCGGTCTGCCCGTAGCCGCGTCATAGGCCTTGAGAATGCCCGTCAGCGCTCCGGTCCCGGAGACCGGGAAGGGGCACGCGGCGATCACGTTGCAGTTGGACACGCCGGCCGTGGAGAGGGCGCCGGCGATCATATTGGAGGTGACCCAGTTCAGATTCGCCGTCTTGACATGGATCCCGCCCGAAGAGGTGGGCTGGACGTAGGCGCAGCTGTAGGTGTGGGAGCCGATCTGGGAGAGCGGCACCGATCCGCCCAGAAGAGCGCGCTCCTCCAGGTTATTGACGTAGATCGTCTTCACATTTTTCCCCTGAATTCCAAAATACCGCAGGACGGCATCCCGCTGGCTGGCGCTCAGATCCACGCCCAGAGTGACGACCTTTTCCGAAGAAGAATCCGCCGCCGCGCTTATGGCCGGCATCCCCGAGAACGCCAGGCCGGCTGTGAGAGCGGCCGCCGCAAGCTTTCGCAGCGTGACCTTGAATCTGTTCATAATGACCCTCCTTGTTACGTGCCTGTTTCTGCTTTCATTATAGGGCCTGCGACCCCTGAATGCCACTTTTTTCTTTGCTCTTCCGCGCCTGAAGGGGCCCCCCGCCGCCGGCCGGAGGCCTCCCGCCAGGCCCTCCCCGGGCGGGTGAACGAATCAGTGGACATCGTCCATGCCGACTGCTAGAATAAAACCAGCAGGGAGGTAGCCACTCATGAAACGTATCCATACCGCATTTACCGCATTGTTCCTGACAGCACTGGCGCTTGCCGTCTGCGCGCGCGGCGCCTCGATGATCAGCGCGGCTCAGCAGGACCGCATCTGCCTGACGAAGACCTCCGAGCTCACCGAAGGGGCCGTGAATAACATTCACTACTCCACGGAGCAGCTCATTGCCCGTTTTCTCGACCAGGCGCTTCCCGCCACGGCCGTGACGTCGATGGAGCCTGCCAGAATCTGGATTCTTTCCTCCGTCTCGGATCCGGAATCCAATCTTCTGTATGACATATACAAAGTGAACATCACCGCGGACAGCGGTCCCGAGGAAGTGTTCATGGGGGCTTTCTTCAAAAATGCCGCCTGTGCGTCGGACAATCCCGACAGGATCTACGCGGACTCCGCCGTCCGGGTCGGCGGCAGCTTCGTGCTTACAGCCGGGGGCGCCCGGGTGACCGTGCCGGGATACCCCGACATACGCTCCGCCAAGAAGGAACTGATCGATTCCGCCGGATCCGGCTGGAATTACACCTGGCGGAAGCCGGACGGAACCACCGGCGGAAAGGCCGGCGGGGCAGGAGAGAAGCCCGGCGCGCGGGACAGCAGAAAATCAGAAGGCGTCATGACCTTCGCCGAGTACGACGCGGCGCCGGAAGATTCCGAAGTGCTCATCGAGGCCTATGTGGACCGCACGGAGGAGCTGAAGGACGGGCGGACGACGATCTACGCCTCGGACGGAGACGGCGCCTACCTGATCTACCGCGCGGCCGTCACGGAAGAGGACTATAAACGCCTCGGGACCGATACCAGAATCCGGGTCTCCGGGTTCAAGGTGGAACGCCGCGGCGAGGTGAAAATCACCGGCGCAACGGTCGAGATCGAGACGGCCGGTCCCGCGGACGCCGCGCAATCGGAGAAGGAGCGCCCGGATGAAGCGCCCGCGGAGGAAGAGGTCCCCGCGGCGGAAGAAGCGCCTGTTCCCGCAGCGGAACAAGAGTTCCCCGCAGTGGAAGATGCGCCTGTTCCCGCGGCGGAAGAAACCTCCGTCCTCACGATCCCCTGCGGGATCGAGGTTCCCGCCTCCGATTTCCTCTTCCCGGACAGCAGCACGAGGGAATACACCAAAGAGGAGTTCAGCCGCCTCTTCACCGGCAATGCGAGGGAGAGATACTTCAAGTCACAGATCTTCATCGACGAAATCTTCGTCCGCTACGGCTATCGCTTCGGCTCCGGGAAAAAAGCGCCGGGAAAGGCAATCGCCTCGAAATATCAGGACAAGGACTGGTACCAGACGGCCATCGCGCGCTGCCCCTCGCAGAACATGGACACGCTGATGTTCAATTATATGAACGCCACGGAGCTGTACAACATCAATCTGGTCAACGAGTGGCAGTTCGAGGTCGGCATCGAGCCCTACTGAGCCCGGACCGCTCTGCAGGGGCCTCCGGCACTGCCGGTTCAGCATCCGCATCGGGCGCTGTTGAGCCGGACCGCTCTGCAGGGGCCT
>CACYDL010000224.1 GCA_902773195.1 uncultured Lachnospiraceae bacterium | reverse complement strand
TTGGTGAGGGTTGTGTGGCCGTCGGCAGGAATCTTTGCCCAGAGACCTTTCCCATACTGGTTCTCATGAACCGCTTTTGCTGGAAGCACGAAGCTGGCCCAGGGAGTATGATCACTGCGGTCCGCATTCGGGATTACAATCTTCAGCATCTCGCGGCCGTCTTTTGTAGTGAAGGGTTCTACCGTTCCTTTCCCGAAATGCAGGGTGATCTCTTCGCTCTGTTCATAGTCCAGTCTTTTGGGCAGCCATATGAGTATGACAGAGTCATGGAACTGAACTGGTTATGAAGATCTCTACTGGACAATTTTTAGATAGATAATAATATTGTCCAGTAGTAATGGACAAAAGCGGACCTCCAAGGCAAAATGCCCGGTAGAAAAGACCGCTTTCGGGAGACGAATGAGATGATTAAACGTGAATTGGAGTATTACCTGAAGGTTTATGATGAAGATGTTTCGTCAAACTCGATCCGTGTCATGAATAACCGTTACGATTTAACTCACAACTTTGAAAACATCGTATACAACGAAAGGTCAACTCACCCTGACATATAGAACTGCCGCGGGATACCGCCTCTTTTTCCCGGTGATAGACTGTCTGGTCAACAACTCCTATTATTGCCGCGAATTCCTTTCGCTTTGTCGATGCAGGTATGCATCGGAACAAGGCAGTCCGGCATCTGCGCGTTGGCGGCGTACACGGTGTCCTCCGCGATCCCGGCAGGCGTCACGAATCTGAGTTTTTCTTCCATGGCCCTCCGCGTCTCGGCGAGGCGCCGGTCCCGTACCCCGTGAATGTGGTATCCGCCTGTAGTTTTAATATATTTATTACATCCTGGCTGTCAACTCATTATTTACATCTTTTGATGCCGCGAGGCGGAATGCGAATGCCCGCTTTACCCGCACTCCCCCGCTGTGTTAAACTGGGGAAAACGGCCGTTCCGCCTCCGGCGGTCCGGTTCTCATTATTTTAAGGAGTAAACTGTATGCCCGGAAAACGAATCAGATGGGGCCTTCTCGGGGCGGGCGCGATCCTGAACCGCTGGATGAAGGGAGCCGTCCAGGTCGGAAACATGGAGATCGCGGCGGTCTCCTCGAGGACGCCGGAAACCGCCGAAAAAATGCGCGCGAAATTCGGAATCCCGGAGGCGCTGAGCTACGACGAGCTGCTGGAAAGGGATGACATCGACGTGGTCTACGTCGCCGTTCCCCACACCGCCCACAAGGAGCTGGCGATCCGCGCGATGCGGGCGGGAAAGGCCGTGCTGGTGGAGAAGCCCGCCGCGGTGACCGCCGCGGACTGGGAGGAAATGACCGCCTGCGCGAAGGAGTGCGGCGTGTTCCTCATGGAAGCGGTGTGGACGAGGTTCTTCCCGCTGATCGCCGAGATCCGCAAGATCATCGAGGCCGGCGAGATCGGCAGCGTGAGGGCGGTGCAGTCCGCCTTTTCCTTCCGCACCATGCCGGGAACGGGAGATTCCCGTCTGCTGGATCCCGCGCGGGCGGGAGGCGGCCTGCTGGACACGGGCGTCTACAACCTGCATTTCGCCGACATCGTCTACGGAAAGGCGCCCCAAAAGCTCACGGGGCTGGCCTCCTTCGACACGGACGAGCTTCACCTGAAGATCGACGAGCAGGCCGCCTACGTCGCGCAGTACGACCGGGGCGAGCTGGCGGTGATGGCCAGCGGCGTGCGCACGGACATGGACGACACGGCCTATATCTACGGGACGGAGGGACAGATCGTGGTGCCGGTCTTCTGGAAGCCCGTGACGGCCCGCGTCACGACGGCCTCCGGCACCAGGACGATCGAGTGTCCCGTCCCCCAGTGCGTGGAGGGCGTCGAGGACGAAGGCTATCAGTTCGAGATCGCCTACGTCAACGTCTGCCTCCGGGAGGGCGTCACCGAATCCCCCGTCGTGCCCTGGCACAAGACGGCGGAGGTCCTCACCTGCTGCGACGAACTCAGGAAAAGCTGGAACTATCGATACCCGTTTGAGGTGTGACGACGCGAAGCGCGTCAGCGGCACAGAAAAGAGACTGCCTTGGAAGAATTGGAAATCATCGATATCGTAAATGAATCCGGCCAGCCCACCGGCCGGACCGTCAGCCGCGAGGCGGCCCACAGAAACGGAATCCGTCACCGCACAAGCCACGTATGGCTCGTCCGGACCAGAGACGGAAAGCTGCAGGTGCTCCTCCAGAAGCGCAGCGAGACGAAGGACTCCCACCCGGGGTGCTACGACATCTCCAGCGCCGGGCACATTCCGGCGGGGGCCGGCTTTGAGGAGTCCGCCGTGCGTGAGCTCTACGAGGAGCTCGGCGTCCGGGCCGGCGAGAAGGATCTGGTGCCCTGCGGCGTCCGGCGGATTGAGTACCGGGACGTCTTTCACGGGGAGCCCTTCCACGACTCCCAGATCAGCAGGGTCTTTCTCGTCTTCTGCGACGCGGACGAGGAGGACTTCCTCCTGCAGGAGAACGAGGTCTCGGAGGTCCGCTGGTTTGATTTTGACGAGTGCGTGGCGCTTGTGGAGAAAAACGCTTTTCCCCACTGCATCTTCACGGAGGAGCTCGAGATGGTGCGGGCTGCGGCGGAGAAATGTCTCCTGAGGGAGCGCCGCTTCTCCCTGATCGACCGGGCGGCCCGCGGCGACGTCGACGCCGCCGCCGAGCTGGGATGCGCGTATTTCGACGGATCCCTCGGAGAGGCGCCTAATCCGGAGAAGGGCGCGAAATGGTGCCGCTACGCGGCGAAGCGGGGGTCGCGGAAGGCGGCCGAAGCGCTCAAAAAAGCAGGACTCTGAGAGCCCTGCTTTTTTTCTGTGCCGTCTTTCGGCGCGCCGTTCTTTCCGTGCGCTGTTCTTCTTCCATGTGCTGTTCTTCCGCGCGCCGTTCTTCCATGCGCTGTTCTTCAAGGCGTCCGTTTCAGGCGCGGCAGAGTTCTCCGCGCGTCAGTTCTTCTCCTCCGCCTTGTATTTCCTGTACTTCTCTCTCGAGAGGCGCGCCCCCTCCTCAAAGAGAACCTTCGCGTTCTCCGGGAACGTGCGCCGGAGAGACGTGTACCGCACCTCGCCGTCCAGGAATTCCTCGTAGGCGGCCGTCGGCTCCTTTGAGTCCAGCGTGAACTTCTGTTCCGCGGCGGGGTTAAACCGGTAGAGGAACCAGTAGCCGGTGTCCACTGCCTTTTTCATCTCGTCCTGAACCTTCGCGGCGCCGCACCTCAGACCGTGCTCCTGGCACGGGGCGTAGGCGATGATCACGCTCGGTCCCTTGTACGCCATGGCCTCTTTGACGGCCGTGATCAGCTGATTGTAGTCGGCCCCCATCGCCACCTGGGCGACGTAGACGTTGCCGTAGGTCATCAGCATGCTGCCGAGATCCTTCTTCGGCTGCTTCTTTCCGGACGCCGCGAACTGGGCGACCGCGCCCACCGGCGTGGCCTTGGAGGACTGGCCTCCCGTGTTGGAGTAGACCTCCGTGTCGACGATGAGGACGTTGACGTCCTCGCCGCTGGCCACCACGTGGTCCAGGCCGCCGAAGCCGATGTCATAGGCCCAGCCGTCGCCGCCGTACATCCAGAAGGTC
>CACYDL010000223.1 GCA_902773195.1 uncultured Lachnospiraceae bacterium | reverse complement strand
CGAAGGTGAAGACGGTCACGTCCGGCGCGACGGTGAGCTTCACGGATACGGGCGCCTCCGCCGGCGGCACGAAGTACAGCTACAAGCTCTACGCCATCGCGGCGGTGGACGGCACGACCTATAAGAGCGCGGTCTCGGCGGCGGCTGAGATCCTCCGGCTGGCCCGGCCCGTGATCTCCTCCGTGACCAATACCGCGTCGGCCTCCGTCGTGAAATGGGGCAAGGTGACGGGCGCGGAAGGATATTATGTCTACCGCGACGGGACGAAGGTGAAGACCGTCACGTCCGGCGCGACGGTGAGCTTCACGGACACCGGCGCGAAGACGAACAACACGAAGTACATTTACAAGATCTACGCCTACGCCAGTCCGGACGGCGCGGTGGTCAAGAGCGCGGTGTCGGCGGCTGTGACGAGCTGGTATCTGACCAGTCCCTCCGTGACGTCGGTCACGAATTCCGCGACGGCCTCCGTGGTGAAATGGAGCAAGGTGACGGGCGCGGCCGGATATTATGTCTACCGGAACGGGACGAAAGTGAAGACGGTCACGTCCGGTTCCACGGTCACCTTCACCGATACGGCGGCAAAGACCAACGGCACGAAATATAACTACAAGGTCAGCGCCTACAAGACGGTGAGCGGGACGGAGTACAAGAGCGCCGTCTCCGGGATCCTGACTTCGTACTACGTCTCCCGCCCGGCGGTGAGCAGCCTCACCAGCCCCGCGGCCGGCTCGGTGAAGGCGGCCTGGGCAAAGAACGCCAAGGCCTCGGGCTATCAGCTGAAGCTGGTGACCGGGACGACGACGAAGACCGTGACGGTAAACGGCGCGGACTCCGTCACAAAGACGGTCACGGCCCTGGCGAAGGGCAGCTCCTGCCAGGTCACGCTGAGGACCTTCAAAAAGGTGGACGGAAAGAACTACTGGAGCGCGTGGAGCGCCGCGAAGACGGTCACCGTCAAAAAGTGAGACGCGAAGCGGAACGCGGAGGTCCGCTTTTATACGGATCCGCCGGAGGGCGGAACGGGGCAGGGGGCGCGGACGGCGTCCCCTGCTTTTTATGTGCCGGGGATCCCTGCCCGGGTGAGCATGCCGCAGGTCCGCAACGGAGCGAGCGTGCCGGGGATCCCTGCCGGGTGAGCATGCCGCAGATCCGCACCGGAGCGAGCGTGCCGGGGATCCCTGCCCGGGTGAGCATGCCGCAGATCCGCACCGGAGTAACGCTGCCGGGGATCTGCAGCGAAGTAATTGTCATCCGCCGGAAAACGTGCTATATTGTTAACTCGTATGACGACAAAGTTCTGATATGATATAGGAGAAGCCGGCCGGATCCGAAACGAACGCGCGGCCGGGAAGAACGGAAGGGCAGTTGAATGAGCAGAATCAAAAGAGAGGACATCAGGAATATAGCGATCATAGCGCACGTCGACCACGGCAAGACGACCCTTGTGGACGGGATGCTCCGCCAGAGCGGCGCGTTCCGTGAGAACCAGGCGGTGCAGGAGCGCGTGATGGACTCCGGTGATCTCGAGAGGGAGCGCGGCATTACCATTCTTTCCAAGAACACCGCGATCAACTACAAGGGAGTGAAGATCAATATCGTCGACACGCCGGGCCACGCGGACTTCGGCGGCGAGGTGGAGCGCGTTCTCAAGATGGTGAACGGCGTCATTCTGCTGGTGGACGCCTTCGAGGGAACCATGCCCCAGACCAAATTCGTCCTGAAGAAGGCCCTGGATCTGGATCTCCCGGTGATCGTCTGCATCAACAAGATCGACCGCCCCGAGGCCAGGCCGGAGGAGGTGGTCGACGAGACCCTCGAGCTCATGATGGATCTCGACGCGTCGGACGAGCAGCTCGACTGTCCTTTCCTCTACGCCTCCGCGCGGGAGGGGACCTGCGTGAAGGATCTCTCCGACGAGGCGGTGGACCTCAAGCCTCTCTTTGATACCATTCTCGACTACATCCCGGCCCCGGAGGGGGATCCGGAGAAGGGCACCCAGGTGCTCATTTCCACCATCGACTACAACGAGTACGTCGGAAGAATCGGCATCGGAAAGGTCGACAACGGGAGCATCGCGGTGGGACAGGAGATCGTGAGGGTCAATTTCCACGATCCCGACGTCCGCGAGAGAACCAGGATCACGAAGCTCTACGAGTTCGACGGCCTCAAAAAAGTGGACGTCCAGAGGGCGGAGATCGGCTCCATCGTCGCGATCTCCGGCATCGGCGATCTCCAGATCGGCGACACCATCTGTTCTCCCGGCAACGACGAGGCGATCCCGTTCCAGAAGATATCCGAGCCGACCATCGCCATGAATTTCATCGTCAACGACAGCCCGCTCGCCGGACGGGAGGGGAAGTACTGCACCTCCCGGCAGATCCGCGAGAGACTGATGCGGGAGCTCAACACCGACGTCTCCCTGCGGGTCGCCGACACGTCCAGCACCGATACCTTCCGGGTCGCGGGCCGGGGCGAGCTCCATCTGTCGGTCCTCATCGAGAAGATGAGGCGCGAGGGCTACGAGTTTGCCGTGAGCAAGGCGGAGGTCATCATCAAAAAGGACGAGCAGGGAAGAAAGCTGGAGCCCATGGAGGTGGCCTACGTCGACGTCCCCCAGGATTTCTCGGGCACCGTGATCAGCATGCTCTCCGAGAGAAAGGGAGAGCTCCAGGGCATGAGCACCCTGGCGGACGGCACGTCCCGGCTGGAGTTCGCGATTCCCTCGAGAGGCCTCATCGGGTTCCACGGGCCCTTCCTGACGGCCACGAAGGGCACGGGCGTCCTGAACACGATCTTCGACGAATACGCTCCCTACAAGGGGGAATTCAACTACCGGAAGAACGGCTCCCTCATCGCCTTCGAGGACGGGGACGCCGTGACCTACGGGCTGTTCGCGGCCCAGGAGAGAGGCGCCCTCTTCATCACTCCGGGAACCCGCGTGTACGCGGGCATGGTCGTCGGGGAGAGCGCGAAGCCCGAGGACATCGAGATCAACGTCTGCAAGACGAAGCACCTGACCAACACCAGGTCCTCCAGCGCGGACGAGGCGCTGACGCTGACGCCGCCCAGGATCATGTCCCTCGAGCAGGCGATGGACTTCATCGACACCGACGAGCTTCTGGAGGTGACGCCCAAGTCGCTCCGGATCCGCAAGAAGATCCTCGATTCGAGGCTCAGGAAGAGATCTCAGTTCTCGAAATGACGCTTCTCAAAACGGTGCTTTTCTGAAGAATGCTTTTCTTAACGATACTGCAGGGACCGCGGTCCCTGCTTTTTCAAAAAGGAGGACGCGGCGGTTTTTTCCGTCTGCCCGCGTCCCGGGAGGAGAGGCGCGATGCCTAAGAAGGACAAGGACGTCAAGACCAACGCGATGCGTATTCTGGAACGCCTGAAGATTCCCTACGACGTGCTGACCTATGAGGTGCGGGAGTTTGAGGACGGGCTTCAGATCGCGGACATCGAGGGAGTCCCCCGCGAGGAGTCCTTCAAGACCCTCGTCATGCGGGGGAAATCCGGCGGCTTCTACGTCTTCGTGCTGCCGGTGGAGAAGGAGGTCGATCTCAAGGCCGCCGCCCGGTCGGTGGGAGAAAAGTCGGTGGAGATGATTCACGTGAAGGACATCTTCGCCGTCACCGGCTACGTGAGGGGCGGCTGCAGCCCGATCGGCATGAAGCGGGATTATCCAACGGTGGTCGCCGCGGAGGCGGAGCGGTTCGAGCGGATCTACGTCAGCGGCGGCAGAATCGGATCGACGATCCGGCTGAGGACGGAGGACCTCCTCCGCGCCTCCGGAGGCCGCGTCGCCGAGATCACCGTCTGACGCGGGGAGGGAAGCTTTGTCCCGGGCGGGACATTGCTCCGCGGATGACGCGGCGCGGGGGCTCCGCCACCGGCGGAGGGCTGCCCGGCGGAACGCAGACGGGCGGGACTTTGCGCCCGAAGGACGGCGGCTGCCCCGCAGATTGACATAAAAACCCCGTCAATGGTATGATACAGAGAACCCGGAAGACCGCCCGGCGGACGTCCGGAGAATTGTCAGCAGATTTGTCAGGAGGACACAAGATGTCGATATTCAAGGGAGCGGGAGTAGCAATCGTCACTCCTATGAAGGAAAACGGCGAAATCAATTACGAAGTGTACGGACAGCTCATCGACGACCAGATCGCTCATCACACCGACGCCATCGTCGCGGTCGGGACCTCCGGCGAGGCGCCGACGCTGGACGACGACGAGCACATCGAGGCCATCCGTTACGCGGTGGAGAAGGCGGCGGGACGCGTCCCGGTGATCGCCGGAACCGGCTCCAACAACACCGCCCACGCCATCATGATGTCGAAGGAGGCGAAGAAGGTCGGAGCGGACGGCCTCCTGCTGGTCGCCCCCTATTACAACAAGGCGACGCAGAAGGGACTCATCGCCCATTACACCGCCATCGCGGAGGCGACGGATCTTCCCTGCGTGCTCTACAACGTCCCCTCGCGGACGGGCTCCAACATCCTCCCGGAGACCGCCGCCTGGCTCGGAAAGAACGTGAAGACGGTGGTCGCCGTCAAGGAAGCCTCCGGCAACATCAGCCAGGTGGCGAAGCTCGCCGAGCTCGGGGGAGAGTATCTGGATATCTATTCGGGAAATGACGATCAGATCGTCCCGATCATGTCTCTGGGCGGAATCGGCGTCATCTCCGTCCTTTCGAACGTCGCGCCGCAGCAGACCCACGATATCGCCCAGGCATGTCTGGACGGCGACTACGCGAAGGCGGCGGGGCTTCAGCTCGCGGCCCTCGAGCTGGTGCGCCAGCTGTTCTGCGAGGTCAATCCGATTCCGGTGAAGGCCGCGCTCAACATGCAGGGCTGGAAGGTCGGAAATCCGAGGCTGCCCCTGACGGAGATGGAGGAGGCTCACAAGGAGAACCTCAGAAAGGCCATGATCGCGTACGGGTGCCTCGCATGATCAGCATGATTCTTAACGGCGCCTGCGGGCACATGGGACGGGTTGTGACACAGATGGCCGCCGCGGACGACAGCGTGAAGATCGTGGCGGGAATCGACGCCTTCGGTGAGACGTACGCGGATTATCCGCTCTACCGGAGCGTCGGCGAGTGCACGGAGGAGGCCGACGTCATCGTCGACTTTTCCGTCGCCGCCGCCTTTGACGAGCTGCTCGCCTACGGCACGGAGAGGGATATCCCGATGGTGATCTGCACCACCGGGCTCAGCGACGTGCAGCTCGGGAGCCTGCGGGAGGCCTCGGAGCACGTGGCGATCCTCCGCTCCGGCAATATGTCGCTGGGAATCAACCTGGCCCAGATGCTGGTCAAGGCCGCGGCCAGGACGCTCTGCCCGAACGGCTTCGATCCCGAGATCATCGAGGAGCACCATCACAGAAAGCTGGACGCGCCCAGCGGCACGGCCCTCATGCTCGCCGAGAGCGTCAACGAGGGAGCCGGCGGCGGCTACCACAACGTATACGGCCGCTCCGAGCGCCGGGAGAAGCGGGATCCCAAAGAGATCGGCATCTCCTCCGTGCGGGGAGGCTCGATCGTGGGCGTCCACGACGTGCTCTTCGCGGGGGAGGACGAGGTGATCGAGATCCGACACACCGCCTATTCCAGAGCTATTTTCGCGAAAGGAGCTCTCTCCGCGGCGAAGTATCTCGCCGGACGGGGGCCGGGGCTCTACGATATGTCTGACGTGATCGGCGGCATGGCGTGAGAGCGGCGGCCGGAAGGGCTCTTCCGGCAGGCAGGCGCCTCCCGCCGGAGGCTGTATTATGAAATTTCGTCCCTGCATCGATATTCACAACGGAAAAGTCAAGCAGATCGTCGGCAGCACCCTCAGGGATGAGGGTGACAGTGCCGACGAAAATTATGTGTCGGAGCGAGGAGCGGCGTATTACGCCGGCCTGTTCCGGCGCGACGGCCTGTCCGGAGGCCACGTCATTCTCCTCAACCACAGGGACTCTCCCTGGTACGCCGGGACGAGGGCGGAGGCGATGGCGGCTCTCTCCGCCTGGCCGGGCGGCCTGCAGGCCGGCGGCGGAATCACCGACGAAAACGCGGCGGAATTCCTGGACGCCGGCGCCAGCCACGTCATCGTGACGAGCTTCGTCTTCTCCGGAGGAGAGATCAACTACGACCATCTGGCGAGGCTGGTCAGGGCCGCGGGGAAGGAGCGGATCGTGCTGGATCTGTCCTGCAGAAGGCTTTCGGAGGCGGATCCGGGCTATCACATCATGACGGACCGCTGGCAGAAGGCGGCCGAAACCACGCTGGACGGGGCGCTGATGGAGAAGCTCTCCGGGTACTGCAGCGAATTCCTGGTCCACGCGGTGGCGGCGGAGGGAAAGGGGCAGGGGATCGACGCGGCGCTCGCGCGGATCCTGGCCGGCTCGCCGGTCCCCGTGACCTACGCGGGCGGCGTCCGCTCGGCGGAGGACATCCGGACGCTTTTCGAATGCGGGGAAGGGAAGGTCGACTACACCGTCGGATCCGCCCTGGATCTCTACGGGGGACACCTGTCCTATGCGGAGCTGGCCTCCGGCGGCGGGATGCCGGACCGTCTCCGGACGGATGATTGACCTTTGAGACCGGATAAATTATAATGGCAGAAAGCACCGGCTTTCCGGACGGGGCAACGGTACGGAACGTCCGGTTTTGGGTTTTGACGCTCCGCCGCGGGCGGAAGCGGAATTTCTGAGAGGAGATGAGCCTATGATTTTCTGGAACTGGTTACTGTCGCTGCTTCTCGCGTTTGGTCTCGGGACCGGCGTCGGGGCGAACTACACGGATGATCCCGTGAATACGGAACTGAAGGAAAAGGTCGAGGCTCACATGGACGTCATCGTCGACGAGACCGCCTCGATCGTGGACGATATCGCCGACGCGGCCGACCAGAGATGGGAGGACGTGAAGAACAGCGACAAGGCGAAGAAGGTTCAGGAATTCGCGGACAATGTGGACGAGGTCGTCAACAACACCATCGACGACATCAACGCGCATTTCGGACCGGACAGCGCGGAGTCCGTCGCGGAGGAGATGGAATCCGTCGCGGAGGACGTCGCGTCCGTCGCGGAGGAGCCCGCGGACGGCGCGGAAGAGGCGGGAGAAGCCGCCTGAGAAAAGGCGGGCGGACACGCTTCGGGCGCAGTGGTTTGATTCTGACGGATTTCAGGCACAGGGACGGATGTTTCCTGTGCCTGTTTTGAACCTGTGTGACGGGAGACCCATGCTTCAGCTCAAAGACATACACAAGCAATATAAGACCGGCACCCTGGTCCAGAAGGCGCTCGACGGCGTCAGTCTCTCCCTGAGGGACAACGAGTTCGTCGCGATCCTGGGCCCCAGCGGCTCGGGAAAGACCACCCTCCTCAACGTCATCGGCGGGCTGGACCGCTATGACAGCGGAGAAATGGCCATCGACGGGGTGCCGACCGGCCGCTACAGGGAGAGGGACTGGGACACCTACCGGAATCACGAGGTCGGGTTTATCTTTCAGAGCTACAACCTGATTCCTCACCAGACGCTCCTGGGGAACGTCCAGCTGGCGCTGACGCTGACGGGCGTGCCGGCCGCCGAGAGGAAGAGACGGGCGGAGGAGGCTCTGGAGAAGGTCTCCCTCGGCGATCAGATGCACAAGAAGCCGGACCAGCTGTCCGGCGGGCAGATGCAGAGGGTCGCCATCGCGAGGGCCCTCGTGAACAATCCCTCCGTCGTGCTCGCGGATGAGCCCACGGGCGCCCTCGACTCCGACACCGGCGAACAGGTCATGCAGCTTCTCAAGGAGGTCGCGAAGGACCGCCTCGTGGTGATGGTCACCCACAACCCCGAGCTGGCGGAGCGGTACGCGACCCGCATCGTCCGGGTGAAGGACGGAAGGGTGATCGAGGACAGCGACCCCTATGAACCCGGGGACGAAGGCTTCGCGGAGAAGGCGGAGCCGGTGAGGAAGAAAATGCCCTCCATGTCCTGGCGCACGGCCCTGTCCCTCTCGGTATCCAACCTGATCTCCAAAAAAGCCAGGACGATACTGGTCGCCTTCGCGGCGTCCATCGGCATCATCGGCATCGCCCTGATCCTGTCCCTCTCCAACGGGGCGAACAACTTCATCCGGTTCAAGGAGGAGGAGGCGCTGTCGGAATATCCGATCCAGATCACTTCCTCCGCCGTCTCGATGGAATCGTCCTTTATGAGCTTCATGGAAATGGAGAGAGACGGGTCCGGCGGGGACGCGGACGGCGAGGTCCGGGAGCAGCAGTTCCTGGGGAGCATGTTCTCGGGCGTGGGCACCAACGATCTGGCCTCCCTGAAGCGGTGGCTGGACAGCGGCTGCAGCGGCGTGGAGGACCTGACCCGGGCCGTGGAGTACCGGTACGGCATCAGCCCCCAGGTCTATATCGAGGAGAAGGACGGCTACCGGCAGGTCAACCCGGACCAGACCTGGGCGGCCATGGGCGTGACCACGGACGACAGCCTGACCGGCCTTATGTCAACCTGGCAGACCAACGACGCCTTCCTTCCCATGCCGGACAACGAGGCGCTGTACAAGGAATCCTACGCGCTCCGCGCGGGGCGGTGGCCTGAGAAGGACACGGACTGCGTCCTCGTGCTGACCTCCGGCGGAGGCGTGCCCGACATGCTGCTCTATACCATGGGCCTGAAGGATGCCGGCAAGCTCGACGAGATGATCTCCGGCGTTCTGGCGGGAGAGAACGTCGACACCGGCATGGAGGAATCCGGCGTCTACGATCCCGGCGATTTCCTGGGAATCCGGTTCCGGGTGATCCCGGCCTTCAGCCGCTTCCAGTACGATGAGAAGCTGGGCGTCTGGGTGGATATCTCCTCGGACGCGGCGGCGATGAAGAAGATTCTCGACAAGGCCGAGGAGCTGGAGATCGTCGGCGTGGTTCAGCCCCTGACGGGGGGCTCCTACGGCATTCTTCAGCTGGGCATCGATTATCCCGCCGCCCTGCTGGACCGCCTGATCGCGGACGCGGGGGAGAGCGGGATCGTAAAGGCGCAGCTGGAATCGCCCGACGTGGACGTCCTGACGGGCATGAAGTTCGGGGAGACCGCCGGGGAGGAGGATCTGTTCAGCGATATGATCACGGTCCACCCGGAGAAGATCCCGGAGGTGGTGTCCGTCGACCTGAGCCGGCTGAAAGACCTTGAGACGGACAAGACCAGGCTCACCGCGAGCCGGACGGTGAAGATCATCCGGGAGCTGCGGCGCACGGGAGAGTCCCCCACGCTGCGGGGAATGCTCGACGAGATCCTGCCTCTTCTCATGAGCCTCATCGAGGTGGACGAGAGCCGGCTGGGGGAAGTCGTCTCGATGGACATGGACGAAACCCACATGCAGGAGATGTACATGGCCAGGGCGGCGGCGGAGAGCGCCACCTGCCAGGGCAACCTGATCAAGTTCGGCTACGCGGACGCCGACGTGCCCAGCGTCGTCACGATCTATCCGAAGGACTTCGAGAGCAAGGAGGGCGTCATCGCGATGCTGGACGCCTACAACAGCGCAATGGAGGAGTCGGGGCACGAGGAGCGGGTGATCAGCTACACGGACTATGTGGGCAGCCTGATGTCCTCCGTCACCACCATCATTGACGTGATAACCTACGTGCTCATCGCCTTCGTCGCCGTCTCCCTTGTGGTCTCGTCCATCATGATCGGGATCATCACCTATATCTCCGTTCTCGAGAGGCGGAAGGAGATCGGCATCCTGCGGGCCGTCGGCGCCTCCAGGCGGAACGTCCGCCAGGTGTTCAACGCGGAGACCTTCATCATCGGACTTCTCGCCGGCGCCTTCGGAATCGGGGCGACGCTGCTGCTGCAGATCCCCATCAATCACCTGATCAAGCTGTATACGGACGAGCGGGGCATCGCCGCCGCGCTGCCTCCCAGATCGGGCATCATCCTGATCCTCCTGTGCATCGCCCTGACGCTGATCGGCGGGATCATTCCCGCGGGGAAAGCGGCGAGACAGGATCCGGTGGACGCCCTCCGGAGCGAGTGACCGGAGGCCGGCGGCGGACAACCCGCGGCATGTCCGGGGAGCACCCGGGGAACATCTGTGGGAAGACCCGAGGATTATCTGCGGGAAGACCCGCGGAACGTCTGCGGACGACAGAAAATCAACAGAGGAGAGAGATCCCGGGCATGGATTCCTTCAATCCATGCCCGGGTGTTTTGTTGAGAGCCTCTTCTTCCGGTTTGCATGACGAGCCTGCGAACTTTTTCAAAAAGGGTATTTACAGAATGATATCATTGTGATATCATCCGGATACACAAGACAGATTCTCGATCACAGAGTGATACAGGAGGTTTATCCGATGAAAGAGAACGGTATGAAAGAAAAGGTTCTGAGCGGCAGGAAAAACGGGATGATGATCCTCATGCTTCTGATTCTTTCTGAAGTGGCGGCCACGGCCGGGGTCGTTTTCGCCGGGGTCTCTCTGGACAGGAGATTCAACGGCGGCGCGCTCACCGTGATGATTCTCTGCATTGTGTGGCTGTCGCTGTCCTGGCTTCTGTTTCTGGGTCTCAAGATCCTGAAGCCCCAGGAGGCGCTGGTGCTGACGCTCTTCGGAAACTATGTGGGAACGCTCAAGGAGGAAGGATTTTATTATGTCAACCCCTTCTGCAGCAGCGTCAATCCCGCCGCGAAGACCAGGCTGAACCAGAGCGGCGACGTGGACGGAGGACAGCACGCGAATTTATCCAGGCTTCTCAGCCACCAGGACAGCGCCGCCCTGGAGATCATCAGCAAGAAGATCTCCCTGAAGATCATGACGCTGAACAACAACCGCCAGAAGATCAACGACTGCCTCGGAAATCCCGTGGAGATCGGCATCGCGGTCACGTGGAGGGTGACGGACACGGCCAAGGCGGTGTTCAACGTGGACAACTACAAGGAATATCTGTCCCTGCAGTGCGACAGCGCCCTCAGAAACATCGTCCGTCTGTATCCCTATGACGTGGCGCCCAACGTCGACACGACGGGAGACGGCATCGCCGACGAAGGCAGCCTCCGCGGCTCCAGCGAGATCGTGGCCGGACGCATCCGCGACGAGATCCAGAGCAAGGTGGAGGAGGCCGGACTTGAGATCGTGGAGGCGCGGATCACATATCTGGCCTACGCGCCGGAGATTGCGGCCGTCATGCTGCAGAGACAGCAGGCTTCCGCCATCATCGACGCCCGGAAGATGATCGTGGACGGCGCCGTGGGCATGGTCGAGATGGCGCTGGACAGACTGAGCGAGAACCAGGTCGTGGAGCTCGACGAGGAGAGAAAGGCGGCCATGGTCTCCAACCTGCTCGTCGTCCTGTGCGGCAACCATGACTCGCAGCCCATCGTCAACACCGGAAGTCTGTACTGAACTGGATGACGCGCGGGGCGCTTCCGCGCCCCGCGGTCTTTTGATTCTGCCGGATAAGCCGCGCGGGGTTCCCGGCGCGGCCGGAGCTTAGAAGCTGCAGGGAGGAGTCAGGATGTCTGATAAGAAAAAACAGGTTCCGCTGCGGCTGTCCGAGAAGCTGTACAACGCGCTGGCCGCCTGGGCGGAGGACGATTTCCGCTCCGTCAACGGCCAGATCGAGTATCTTCTGACGGAATGCGTGAGACAGAGAAAGAAGAACGGCAAGTATGTCTCCGAGCATCTGGACGAGCCGCCGGAGCTGGATTTGTGAGAAACCGTGAAGCTGCGGCAAAGACAGGGCGGGAGCCTGCGCGGATCTGAAACGATCCGTGAGGATCAGAGCAGATCCGCGCAGGAACGGTCACAGGGGATCCGCCATGAAAAAACGAGCTGTAAGACCTGCCCGGAACGGGCGGTGTTACAGCTCGCCTTTTTTGTTGTGAAAGCT
>CACYDL010000222.1 GCA_902773195.1 uncultured Lachnospiraceae bacterium | reverse complement strand
GCTCATGCCCGCGTCGGTGGCGGAGGTCCTGATCGGGGACAGGAGGTATCTCCACGAGCTGCGGCACAAAGGCCTGCGGAGAAAGGGTTATCTCATCACACCCAGGCGCGGCGCCGGGAAGGAGCTCCTGGAGGAATTCACCGGCATGCTGCTGGCCTGGCAGGAGCGGAAGGAAAAGACACAGGCGCAGAAGACCGGCGCGGCCCGCGGGACGGCCCGGTCGCGGGAGCAGGCCGGGGGGCCTGCGCAGACGCCCGGGGGAGGACGTTCCATTCACTGAAAGATCACATTTCGGGGCTATAGTATTCGAATGCCGGCCGCGCCGGCTGAAGGGGAAGACAAATGCCGGCCGCGCCGGCTGAAGGGATGACTGATGCCGGTCCTGCCGGCCGGGCGGAAGAACGGCCGCCGGCTGCGCCGGCAGAAAAGGCAGCCGGGAGCGCATTCACAGAAGGCCGGGGGCGGCCGCGGGGAATCGGAATGATAGAGGCAAGGAATCTGACGAAATGGTACGGAGACCGCATCGTGGTCGACGATCTCAGCTTTACCGTAGAGGACGGCACGATCTGCGGCTTCCTGGGCCCGAACGGGGCCGGAAAGACGACCACCATGAATATGCTGACGGGCTATACCGCCCCGTCCTCGGGGGAGATCCTCATCAACGGGCATTCGGTTCTCGAGGAGCCCGCCGAGGCGAAGAGGACCGTCGGCTACCTTCCGGAGCAGCCGCCGCTCTACAACGATATGACGGTGGAGGAGTATCTCGGCTTCGCCGCCGAGCTCAAGGGCGTGCCGGGCAGAGACCGGAAGGAGGAGGTCCGGCGGGTGATGCGGGAGATGGGCCTCGAGGAGTCGGGACGGCGCCTGATCCGGAATCTCTCCAAGGGCTTCCGGCAGCGGGTGGGCTTTGCCCAGGCGATCATCGGGAACCCTGAGACGCTGATTCTGGACGAGCCCACCAACGGCCTGGACCCGAAGCAGATGGTCGAGATCCGGGAGCTGATACGCCGGCTCGGCGGGAAGCACACCATCATACTGAGCTCCCACATTCTCTCCGAGGTGAGCGGGCTGTGCGACGAGGTGCTGATTCTGTCCCACGGCGAGCTCGCCGCCCGGGGCGACCCGCGGAGCATACGTCCGGGCGGCGTCCGGGACAGGTCGCTCTATCTGGAGGCGGAGGGGGATCCGGAGGTGATCCGCCGGGCGCTGGACAAAGTGACGGAGATCCGGGAGGGAGACTTCTCCGTCAGCGGCGCGGATACCGTACAGGTGAAGATCCCGCTGCCCGCCGGGGAATCCGGCGGAGAGAGCGGAGAAGAGGGAGCGCACGGAGACGGCGCCCCGGCCGCCGAGGCCGCCCTCCGAAGGGAGGTCAGCCGGGTTCTCGTGGAGGCGGGAGCCGGCATTCTCGAGATGAGAACGGAGACGGCGAGCCTCGAGGACATTTTCCTCCGGGTCACGGAGGATGAGGACGAGAAAAAGATGTCGGCCCGGGAGGCCGCCGCGCTTAGAGACGGAGATCCGGAGGCGCGGGCGGAGGAAGAGGAGGCCGGTCCCGGCGCGGGAGAGGCCTCCCCGAAGAAACAGAACGCGGCAGGGAAGCTTTTTGGCAGGATAAGGAGGCGGCATGACAGCGATCTATAAAAAGGAACTGAGAAGCCTCCTGGTCAACATGTCCGGCGCCGTCGCCCTGGCGGTGATGCTGTTGACGGCCGGCCTCATGTTCCGCTACTACAACCTGTACAACGGGGTGCTGACCTATCACTACGCGGTCAGCAATTCCATCCTGATGTTCTACATCGTGGTGCCGGTTCTCTCCATGAGGGTGTTCGCGGAGGAGAAGAGGCAGAAGACAGATCAGCTTCTTCTCACGTCCCCCGTGTCCTTCCCGAAGATTGTTCTGGGGAAATATCTGGCGCTGGTGACGATTTTCGCGATTCCCGTCGCCGTGATGTGCGCCGGGCCGCTCGTCATGCTGCGCTTCGGCGCCGAGACGCTGAGATGGGACTACGCCTGCATCCTGATGTTCTTCCTCATGGGCTGCGCGTATCTCTCCGTGGGCATGTTCCTTTCCGCCACGACGGAGAATCCCGTGATCGCGGCGATTCTCTGCATCGCCTTTGTGTTCGCGACCCAGATGATGAGCAGCGTCTTCACGATCATCGGCGCGTCGGGCGTCTCGTCCCTGATTTTCCTGCTGGTGCTGACGGCGGCAGCGGGACTTCTGACCAGGTATATGACAGGCAGCTCCTTCTGGGGCGTCACCGTCTTCGGCGTGATGTCGGTCGTCTTCCTGATTCTCTTCCGCGTCAGGCCGGAGTGGTTCAGCGGGAGAACGGAATCCGTGCTGCGCGTCCTGGACTTCTACACGCATTTTCAGGACGTCACCGCCGGATCCCTGGAAATCTCGAACCTGGTCTATTTCGCCTCCTACGTCGTCCTGGGCATCGTGCTGACGATCGCGCTGGGCGGACGAAACGGCGTCCACCGCGCCTACGCCCTGGTCATGGCGGCGGTGATCTCCGCGGCCCTGGCGGTGGGGAATCTCGTCGCCGCCGAGCTGCCCGCGGGAATCTCGGCCTTCGACCTGACGGATCAGAAGCTCTATTCTCTCAGCGCGGAGACGGAGGAGCTGCTGGACACCCTGGAAGAGGACGTGACGCTCCATTTTATCACCGAGAACGGACAGGAGGACGAAGGCGTCGAGAAGCTGCTGGACGCCTACGAGGGGGCTTCGCCCCATATCGAGGTGCACCGCGTGGACGCGGTGCGGAATCCCACCTTCGCGAAGCAGCTGACGGATGAGAATGTATCGCTCAACAGCGTCATCGCCGTCTCCGGGGACAGGGTGCGCACGGCGGATTACAGCTCGTTCTACCAGTACAGCTACAGCGGGATGAGCTACGGCGTGAGCGCCTATGACGCGGAGGGCAGGATCACTTCGGCGATCTCCTTCGTGAGCGGGGAGGAAGAGGCGAAAATCTACTACACGACGGGACACGGGGAGATCGCCCTGGGCGGAGAAATGACGGACGCCATGGAAAAGGCCCACATCGCCTCCGCGGAGATCAACCTGCTGAGCGAGACGATCCCCGCCGACTGCTCGGCCCTGCTGGTCTTTGCCCCGGAGCAGGATTTTACGGAGGCGGAGGCGGACAAGGTCCTGAAATACCTCTACGACGGCGGCCACGCGATGCTGGTAACCATGCCGTACCTTGTCACCGGCGCGAAGACGCCCCATTTCGACTCGATTATGGAGGCCTACGGGATCAGCCGTCCGGAGGGCCTGGTGATGGAGGGAGATGACAGCCGGTTCGTCCAGGCGCCCTACCTGCTGGTCCCCGGAATCAACGAAAACGCCGAGGTCACAGGCGGCATCGGCAACAGCAACATCGTCTGCGCCCTCGCCGAGGCCCTCGAATATGACGAGAAGGAGGACGACGCGTGGTCCGTCACGTCGCTGCTCTACACGTCGGAGGACGCCTATCTGAAGACGGATATCGACAGCACCCTGGAGAAGACGGCGGGGGATCCCTCGGATGCCTACATTCTCGGCGCGGAGATCGAGCAGACCTTCACGGCCGGCGATTACGGGCAGTCGGACATCCAGGAGGACAGGGAGGAGGAAGAGGAGCCGGCGGAGACGAAACAGACGAAGCTGCTCTGCTTCACGACGCCCTGCGCGTTCAGCTCGGACGCCCTTTCCTCCCTGATCCAGCAGTACACGGCTCTTCCGGAGGGCAACAGCCTGCTGATCTCGGCGTCCCTGAAATATCTGACGGACCGGGACACGGCGGTCTCGGTGCCGGCGAAGCTGCTGTCCACGCCGCAGACGACGATCAGCACCGGCACCGTCAATCTGCTGGGGACTCTGGCGATGATCGTGCTGCCGGCCCTCACCCTTGCCGCGGGCTTCCTCGTCTGGTATCTGCGAAGAAGGAGATGACGCCCGCGCCGACGGAATACGACGGGAGGACGCCCTTGCCGCCGGTACCGGCCGGGATGACGCCCGCGCCGACGGAACGGGCCGGGAGGGCGTCCGTGCGCCGGAAGGGGCTGGGATGATGCCTGTGCCGACGAAACCTGCCGGAAGGCCTCGGAGGACGCCCCTGTCACAGGCGTTCCCGGGGAGATTCATGGAGTAATGAGATGAAGAGAAGACAAAGAACGCTGAGACTGATCTCCGCCGCCGCCGTTCTGGCGCTGCTCTGCCTCTGTCTGTTTCTTCTGAGAAGACGGAACAGGGCGGAATCCGAACAGGCTTCCGAGAGGGACATGATCATCCCCTGGACGGTGGACCAGATGAAGAGGATCTCGGTCGGGACAGAAGGAAAGGAGCTGGTCTTCGAGAAGGAGGCCGGCCTCTGGAAATGCCTGTCCGATCCGGACCTCCATCCCGACCAGACGAAGGTCGGCGTCCTCGCCTCCTCGGTGACGGGGGTCCCGGTCTCTCAGGTACTGGAGGACGTGGACGATCTCGCGCCCTACGGCCTGGAGGCGCCGGAAAAGACGCTGGCCGTGAGAAAGATCGGAGACGGGGAGGAGATCGTCCTCCGGATCGGCGGCATCAACGATACCACCATGGACGTCTACTGTATGGAGGAGGGATCGGAGGACACAGTGTACGCGGTGTCGACCGCCCTGACCACCTGCCTGGATTACGACGCGGCCTACTACGCGTCGGAGGAGGCGTCCCCTTCCGGGACGGCGTCCGGCCCGGAGGAGATGAGCGGACCGGAAGAAGGGGCCGGAGCTGCAGATGCGGCGTCCGGAGAATCCGGCGCCAGGAGCGGCGGCGCGGAGCCGGAAGAAGAAAACGGAGGAAACGAATCATGAGCAGAGTCGGAACAGGATATGACGTGCACAGACTGGTGACCGGGAGGAAGCTGATCCTCGGAGGCGTGGAGATCCCCTATGAAAAAGGCCTGGACGGCCATTCCGACGCGGACGTCCTGGTCCACGCGGTGATGGACGCCCTTCTGGGCGCGGCGGCGCTGGGGGACATCGGCCTTCATTTCCCGGACAGCGACCCGGCCTACAAGGGCATCTCTTCCATGCGGCTGCTGAAGAAGGTCGGGGGAATGCTGACAAACAAGGGATACCGGATCAACAACGTGGACGCGACCGTCGTCTGCCAGGCGCCGAAGCTGCGTCCCTACATCCCGGAGATGCAGAAAAATATCGCCCTGTTTCTGGGGATCCCGGTGGACCGGGTCAACGTCAAGGCGACGACGGAGGAGCATCTCGGCTTCACCGGGAGCGGCGAGGGCATCGCCGCCCAGGCGGCCGCCTCGATTGACGTTCTCGTCGGTGCGTGAGGCAGGACAGGAGCCGCCGGCGGCCCGGGAAAGGCCGGAGGGAAACCGCCGCCGCGCCGGGGAGAAAGAGGCGCTGCCGGATCCGGTCCGGGAATAATTCTTTGAATCCAGGTTGACAAAAGGCATGCTTCTGTCGGACAATATCAGATACGCCGGATAAGGTAGCACGGCGGCCCATTCGCGAAATAAGCAGGAGAAGGATCGAGACATGAAGATTTTTAATTCGCTCACCATGACCAAGCAGGAGTTCGTTCCGATTGTTCCGGGAAAGGTCAGCATGTACGTGTGCGGACCCACGGTCTACAACCTGATTCACATCGGAAACGCCCGCCCGATGATCGTGTTCGACACCTTCCGGAGATATCTGGAGCACAAGGGATACGAAGTAAACTACGTGTCGAATTTCACGGACGTGGACGACAAGATTATCAAGGCGGCCAACGAGGAAGGCGTGTCGGCCGAGGAGATCGCCTCCCGCTACATCGAGGAGTGCCGGAAGGATATGGAGGGAATGAACGTCAAACCTGCCACGACTCATCCGCAGGCGACCCTCGAGATCGACGGCATGATCGATATGATCGGCAGGCTGATCGAGGGCGGCCACGCCTATGAGAAGAACGGCACGGTCTACTTCTCGACGAGAAGCTGCAAAAACTACGGGGAGCTGAGCCACAAGAACCTCGACGACCTGCGCTCGGGCTTCCGCCAGATCCAGGTCAGCGGGGAGGACGAGAAGCAGGATCCCCTGGACTTTGTGCTCTGGAAGCCGAAGAAGGAGGGAGAGCCCAGCTGGAGCTCCCCCTGGAGCGACGGCAGGCCGGGCTGGCACATCGAGTGCTCGGTCATGGCGAAGCGCTACCTCGGCGATACCATCGATATCCACGCCGGCGGCGAGGACCTGATCTTCCCGCACCACGAAAATGAGATCGCCCAGTCCACCTGCGCCAACGGGGTTCCCTTCGCGCACTACTGGATGCACAACGCGTTCCTCAATATCGACAATAAGAAGATGTCGAAATCCCTGGGCAATTTCTTCACGGTGAGAGACATCTCCCGGAAATATGATCTCCAGGTGCTGAGGCTCTTCATGCTCTCCGCCCATTACAGGAGCCCGCTCAATTTCAGCGCCGAGCTCATGGAGTCCGCCAAAGCCTCCCTGGAGCGCATCCGGAACGCGGCGGAGCGCCTCCGCGACATGGCGGGCGGCGCGGCGGCCGACACATCGAAGCTGGGGGAAGAGGAAAAGAAGACGGCGGAGGAAGCCGCCGCGTTTGTCGCGAAATTCGACGAGAAGATGGACGACGACGCGAACACGGCCGACGCCCTGTCCGTCGTGTTTGATCTCGTCCGCTTCGCCAACGTCTCCGTCGCCGACGGCGCGAGCCCGGAGCTTGCCGCTTCGGTGCTCGGCGTGCTGACCGGACTGTGCGACATTCTCGGTCTCATTGTGCTCAGGGGGGAGGAGACCCTCGACGCCGATATCGAGGCGATGATCGAACAGCGCCAGGCCGCCAGGAAGGCGAAGAATTTTGCCGAGGCCGACCGGATCCGGGACGAGCTCAAATCGATGGGCATCGAGCTGCTCGATACCCGCGAGGGGGTCAAGTGGAAACGAATCTGAAAGAGAAATATACTTGTGAGATGTCAGCATCGGAGGCGGGGAATTATTCCCCGCTTGTCCTTGCTTTCGCGGGAGACGCCGTCTATGAGCTTCTGATCAGAACCATGCTGGTCAGGAAGGGGAACGCCCGGCTCAACGATCTCAACCGGAGGAAGACCGCTTTCGCGAAGGCGTCCGCCCAGTCGAGGATGATGACCGCCATCGAGCCGCTGCTTACGGAGCGGGAGGCGGATATCTACCGCCGCGGAAGGAACGCCAGCCCCGCCTCGTCCGCGAAAAACGCCAGCCAGACCGATTACCGGAGGGCGACCGGCTTCGAGGCCCTGATCGGCTATCTCTATCTGATGGGCGAGAAGGACCGGATCCTGGAGCTGGTGGACGCCGGGGTGACAAGCGAGCAGCCGAATCTGAAAGGGAGGATCAGCGATGGGCGGAACTGAGGAACCGAGAAAGGATACGGAGGGACGGGAGACCTCCACGGACAGAATCGAGGGAAGAAACGCGGTCCTCGAGGCGTTCCGTTCCGGCAGGCCGGTGGACAAGCTCTTTGTCCAGGAGCACCTGGGGGACGGACCCGTCAGGACGATCCTGCGGGAGGCGAAGAAGGGCGGCACGATCGTGCGCTTCGTCCGGAAGGAGCTGCTGGACGAGATGTCCGCGACGGGGCATCACCAGGGCGTGATCGCCCAGGCGGCCTCCTGCGAATATTCGACGGTGGAGGACATCCTGAAAAAGGCGGAAGAGAGCGGAGAGGACCCGTTCCTCATCCTGCTGGACGGGATCGAGGATCCCCACAATCTCGGCGCGATCATCCGGACCGCCTGCCAGGCCGGCGCCCACGGCGTGATCACGACGAAGAACAGGGCGGTCGGCCTGACGGCCGCCGTCATGAGGACGTCGGCCGGAGCCCTCAACTACGTGCCGGTCGCCAAGGTGACGAATCTGGCGAGGACCATCGGGGAGCTGAAGCAGAAGGGAATCTGGTTCGCCTGCGCGGAGATGGACAGCCGGGTCATGTATGACGCCGACCTCAGAGGCCCCATCGGGCTTGTCATCGGAAGCGAGGGGGAGGGCGTGGGACGCCTTGTGCGGGAGGCCTGCGACTTCTCCGTGTCGGTCCCGATGACGGGAAAAATCGATTCTCTCAACGCTTCCGTCGCGGCGGGAGTCCTGATGTATGAGATTGTGAGGCAGAGACGCGGATGAATCAGATGAGCCGTTACTCTGATGACGAACTGATCAGCGCCAGCAGGGAAGGAAAGAACGAGGCGGTGGATCAGCTCCTGGAGCGGTACAAGCCGCTGGTCCTGAAGCTTTCCCGCGCGAGGTTCATCGCGGGCGGCGAGCGGGACGACCTGATCCAGGAAGGGATGATCGGCCTCTACAAGGCCGTCCGGGATTACGACCCGGACAGGACGGCGTCGTTCGCGACCTTTGCCGCGCTGTGCATTGACAGGCAGATGCTGAACGCCATCGACGCGTCGAGAAGGGAAAAGAATCTCCCGCTCAACAATTCCGTCGGGCTCACGGACGAGGAGCTGGAGCAGGCCGTCCGGCAGATCACGGAGAGTCCGGAAAAGATCGTGATCGAGCAGGAGATGACCGATGAAAAAATTGCGTGGCTCAGAGAAAATCTGAGCCCCCTTGAGAAAAAAGTTCTTGGTCTGTATATTTCCGGTCTGGATTACCGGGAGATCGCGGCGGTTCTCGGAAAGCCGCCCAAATCCGTGGACAACGCGCTTCAGCGCATCCGGAGAAAATCCCGGACCGATGACTGATGACTGACGGGAAGAGGTTCCCGCGCTTTTCAGCTTAAGCGGCTGCCGCTTCCGCGCTCTCGGGCGCGGAGCCGGCGGCCGTCGTGTTTTCCCCGGCGCCGGCCGCGGCGCTCTCCGCGGCGCTGACGGCGGCGCTGTCCGTGCCGCTGACGGCGGTGCTGTCCGCGGTTTCCGCGGGGGCTGAGAGCGCTTCTTCTTTCGCGCCGGCGGCCGCGGCTTCCTCAGCGGCGCTGGCCGCCGCGCTGTCCGCGGAAGACTCCTTCGCTTTTCCCGCGTCTTTGCCGGACGTCTTTCCGGCTTTTTTTACATACAGCTGGAAGTCATAGGGGCCGATGGTCACGACGTCTTCGACGCGGTAGCCCGGGAACTTCTGGTGCTCCGTCGTCGTCACGAAGGCGTCGTGCTTCTTCGCCTCGGCGACGGCGTACTGCAGGTTGTAGTCGTTGATGTCCGACCAGTCCGTCATGAAGCAGATGTTGTCCCATCCCAGCTGATACCACACCTCGGGGACGCAGTATCCGAAGCCGAAGGTGTTCTCGGGAATTCTCTGCTTCAGCTCCTCCAGCCCGACCGCGTACTCCTGCTTCTGCCAGGACGTGTCCGCGCGGTTGTCGAAGCATACCTCGACGTACAGGGCTCCTTCGATGGCCATCCACACCGTTCCTCCGAACAGGATGACGGAGAGGGCGGACCTGAAAAACGCCGCGGAGCTGCCGAATTTCTCCCGGAGGTTTGACCGGGTGATCGTCAGGGCGTACTGGCCCCAGGAGGCGATCAGGAGAATCATCTGGATGTGGGCGATCGACATGTTGCTGTAGGCCGCCCGGTTCATGAAGTAGATGAGCGACGAAAGTCCGGACAGAGCCGTCGCGAAGCGAATGGTATCGATGACCGGATCCGTCTCCCTGCGTTCCCTCTGGTGCTCGATGACCAGGAGGGCCGTGATGAAGAACAGAAGGATCTGGAAGAAATAGAGGAACTCCACCGAGGGCAGCGGCACCCGGAGGTTGTTGACGTTGTAGGTGCCCGAGAAGAGCGGGTAGATGAACAGCTTCAGGGAGTTGAAGCCGCCGCCCGTCAGCAGGTTGTAGCCGTTCACGGTCAGGTAGGCGCCCGCCAGACAGACCGCGGCGTAAAGAACCGCCCGCAGGAGCATGACGAAGGTATGGAGCCCGATCAGCTTTCTGCCGTACAGAGAGCGGAAGACCTTGACCGCCGCGCAGACCGCCACGCAGAAAAGCCCCGTCTCAAAATTCCAGACGACAGCCAGGATGCCGATCACGTACTCGAGAATCCGGGAGAGGAGAATCTTCTTCCCGGTCTTCTGCAGGGAGCTGAAGGTGACCGCCGCCAGCATCAGCATCGGGAAGAGCAGCCTCAGGGGGTTGATCTGGTAATACTGTCCCCGGCGCGTGAAGATGGTCGTCGTCCCCGTGATGGCGGCGAGAACGATCAGGTAGACGCTGTCGCTGCGGACCAGCTTGTCCGCGACGTAGAAGGCCGCCAGAAACGTGATGAACGTGAAGAGAGAGATGGCAAGCATGATGCCCGTGAGATCATTTCCGAGCACCTTGACAAAGGGCATGAAGATCAGGCCGAAATGCCCGTAAATGCTGCAGTTCAGCTCGTCGTAGGGCCGGAAATGGGCCACGTTGACGATGCTGTTCAGCACGGCGTGAATGTGGGGAACGCCGCCTCCGTTGTCCTTGAAGATGTTCGGGCAGAACGTGGCGATCGCGTTGAGCAGGGCGAAGATTCCCGCGAGCCCGACGCGGAAGCGCCGGTTCTTCCGCGTCTCCCCGTCCCGGGCGAGAACCAGAAACAGGATTCCCGCGATGAGGACGATCACCAGGAAGTAGATCCGGTGATTCACCTCCTGGCGGAGATAGGACGGCGACGCCGTTCCCGGCCAGAGGTTGTTCTCGTTGGCGTAAATCTCATAGATCAGCAGCAGGATCCCGGCCGCCGCGGCGCCGTACACCCCGTAGAGAAGCGCGTCCGCGAAGCGGGCGGCTCCCGACAGGCCGCCGGTTTCCTCCCCGGCTTCCGCGCTCCTTTTCCCGCCGGCCCTGCCGGTAAGAAGCAGGGTGAGGAGACGGAGGAGCAGCCAGAGGACGAACGCGCAGGCGAGCGCGGCGACATAGACGAACAGATTGAAGTTGATGCCGTGGAAATCTCCGGTCTCATTGTAGGGCGCGGCGGAGGCGTATTTAAAAATGAGCGCCATAAACACGCCGAGTATGATATAAATGAGATAGGAGAGATGTTCGGACGTCTTTTTCATTTGAAAGCACCTGCCATAAATCAGGATCGGCGCGCCTCCCGGGCGGCCGTCGACATGCTTATTATACCCCTCAAAACGGATTCGGTAAACGACATTCAGCCCGCCGGGGACGGGGAAGAGGCGGCAGCGGAGGCCTCCGGATGCCTTCTTCCGGAAAATGGGGAAACATTGTTAAAAAAATATTAAATATGTGTTGCATTTTGCTTTGGCTTGGGATATAATCACTCATGTAAAAGAATTTACCCTTCAAAAATTTTTTTACAACCCCTTATTAATTATTTATACTCCCCTGAAAGGGCTCTGTCGGCTCCCCCG
>CACYDL010000221.1 GCA_902773195.1 uncultured Lachnospiraceae bacterium | reverse complement strand
GAGGCGGGGATTTTTTTGCGCCCGCGCGCATACGCTTTGGTGAATGAGAGGGGAGGCGTGCGCGATGGCGGAGAGACGGGCGGTGCTGCTTCGGGCGGCACGGGGATTGGGCGTGGCGGTGCTGGCTACGCTGGCGGGCATGGCGCTGCTGGCGGGCGCGGTGATGATCGGCGATGTATCCGATGACGCGCTGCTGGCGCTCAACCAGGCGCTGAAGATACTTTCCATTCTGCTCGGTGCGCTGGCAGCGGTGGGACTGGGCGGCCGTCGCGGGCTGGCACTGGGCGCCCTTGTAGGACTTTTGTACATGGTGCTGGGTTACGGGCTCTACTGCCTGCTGGACGGCAAACTGGCCCCGCCCGCGCTGCTTGCGAGCGAATTCGCGCTGGGCACGCTGGCAGGGGCGCTCTCCGGCGCGCTGGCCGCGAATTTGAAGCCGCTCAAATCCAAAAGGCGCGCAAGGACCGCCTGATAAAAACCGACCGCGGACAGTATATCCGCGGCCGGTTCGCATGGGCGCAGGGGATTACATCTTCTGCACGGTGTAGGTCTCGCCAAAGGTGTCCACCGTCGCGCGGCGGATCTTCTGCTCCTCCACGGGGCGATCCTGCATGCCGGTGCGGGTGGAGGCGATGCGGTCGACGGCGTCCATGCCCTCGATCACTTTGCCGAAGGCGGCGTAATCGCCGTCCAGGTGCGGGGCGTCGGCGTGCATCACAAAGAACTGGCTGCCGGCGGAGTTGCGGTTCATGGATCTCGCCATGGAGAGCACGCCGCGCGTGTGCTTGAGCGAATTGGCGATGCCGTTGGAGCGGAACTCGCCGCGGATGGAGTAGCCTGGGCCGCCCATGCCGGTGCCGGTGGGGTCGCCGCCCTGGATCATGAAGCCGGGAATCACGCGGTGGAAGATCACCCCGTCGTAGAAGCCCTTCTTCACGAGGCAGACAAAGTTTCTGACCGTATTCGGTGCGATGTCCGGATAGAGTTCGGCTTTGATGACGCCGCCGTCCTCCATGGTAATGGTTACTGCCGGATTTGCCATAATCTGTTTCCTCCTCACACGCCGCCGGTGCGGCGGTATCCGTTATTTAGATTCGCTTCAGCCGAGAACCAGCTTCGCGGAGCCGTAGATGCCCGCGTCGTTGCCGAGCTTCGCCAGCACGAGGGGCGTGTTCTTGCTCGACGTGAACGCGCTCTCCCTGTAATATCTCGTCACGATGTCGATCAGCGGCTGGCCGGCGTTGGAGACGCCGCCGCCGATGACGAAGACGTCCGGATCCACGACGCAGGCGTAGCCCGCGAGGGCCTTGCCGAGATAGGAGGCGAATCTCTTGACGATTCTCTCCGCGGCCTTGTCGCCCCTCTTGTAGGCGTCGAAGATACTTCTGGAGGAAAGGGTGTTCACGTCGAGATCCGTCTCCTCCTCCGGATCCATCGCCGCGAGCTCTTCTTTGGCGAGCCGGACGACGCCGGTCGCCGAGGCGACCTGCTCGAGGCAGCCGCAGTTTCCGCAGTTGCAGGGATCCGTGATATCGTCGTCGACATGGGTGTGGCCGATCTCGCCGCCGGCTCCGTGGGCGCCCTCGACGATCTTTCCGTCGACGATGATGCCGCCGCCGACGCCGGTGCCCAGGGTCACGACGATGACGTTGCTGTAGCCCTTGGCGCCGCCCATCCACATCTCACCGAGGGCGGCCACGTTGGCGTCATTGCCCGCGCGGACGGGAAGGCCCGTGAGCTCTCCGAGGGTTCCCTCGACGTCGGTCTCGCCCCAGTGGAGATTGACCGCCACGGGCACCTTGCCGTCCCTCACCGGTCCCGGAATGCCGACGCCGATGCCGGCCACGTCCGACTTCTCAAGCCCGGCCGTCTGAATCTTTCCGAGAACAGTCTGCGCAATATCCGGAAGAATGTTCTTGCCCGCTTCTTCGGACCTGGTCGGAATCTCCCACTTCTCGACGAGCGTGCCGTCCGTCTTGAAGAGACCGCACTTGACCGTTGTTCCTCCTACGTCGATACCAAAACAGTAGCTGCTCATTTTTTCTCCTCCCTGTGCGTTGACATATTTTCCTGAACGCGGCGGTAGAGCTCCTGGGCCGCGTTGTATCCCATTTTTTTCTGGCGGTGGTTGACCGCGGCCGTCTCGACGATGACGGCGAGATTCCTGCCCGGACGGATCGGCAGCGAGTGGGACACGACTTTGTTTCCGAGGAATTCCGTGAACTCCTCCTCCAGTCCCAGCCGGTCGTACTCCCTCTCCTTGCTCCAGTCCTCCAGCTTGATGACGAGGTCGATGGCCTGGGTGTCCTTGACGTGCTCCACGCCGTAGAGCGTCTTAACGTCGATGATCCCGATGCCGCGCAGCTCGATGAAGTGCCTCGTCAGGTCGGGGGCGGATCCCACGAGCGTGACGTCGGACACCTTGCGGATGATGACGACGTCGTCGCTCACCAGGCGGTGGCCGCGCCTGACCAGCTCGAGAGCCGCCTCGCTCTTGCCGATGCCGCTCTCACCCATGATGAGTACGCCCTCGCCGTAGACGTCCACCAGGACGCCGTGGACCGAGATGCTCGGAGCCAGCTCCACGCCGAGCCAGCGGATGATCTCCGCCATGAAGCCGCTGGTGGTGCGCTCGGTGACAAGGGTGGGCACCCCGTATTTCCTGGCGATATCCAGCATGTGCACGGACGGCTCCGTCAGAGTCGTGAAGATCACGCAGGGGATGCCGCTGGCGACGAATCTCTCGTAGATCTGCGTTCTTTCCTCCTCCTCCAGCTGCATGATATAGGAGTACTCGACGTAACCGATGATCTGGACCCTCTCCTTCACGAAATGCTCGTAGTAGCCGGTCAGCTGCAGCGCGGGCCTGTTGATATCCGGCGTCGTGAGCCGGATCTCAGACATGTCGATGTCGGGCGTCAGATTGACGAGCCTGAGCGCCTCCGCCAGCCGGGAGAGCCGGACGAATGTCTTCATGGGAACTGTCCTCCTTTCGGCCCGGATTCCTCGGGCTGTAATCTCTGTGTGTCTCCGCGGTCTGCGCTTCCGTCTTCCGCGGTCCCGGCGTCCTCCGCCGTCTCTGCGGCGCCTGTGGCCTCTGCCGCCTCTGCGGCCCTGACGCTCTCTGCCGTCTCGGCCGTCTCTGCGGCATCGGCGGTCTCTGCCGTCTCGGCCGTCTCCGCCGTCTCCGCGGCTTCCCCGGCGTCAGGCTTCTCATCCGGATGGAAAAACCACCGGACCTGCTCCGCCGCCCTGCGGTTCATGGACGGCGACGCCGCCAGCTCCTCCAGCGAGGCGTCCCGGATCGCTTCCAGCGACCCGAAGGACCGGAGCAGCGCCTTGCGTCTTTTGTCGCCGATGCCCCCGATGTCGTCCAGCACGGATCTCACCTGCCCCTTGCTCCGGAGAAGGCGGTGGTACTCGATGGCGAACCGGTGCGCCTCGTCCTGTATTCTCGTGACCAGCTTGAAGCCCTCCGACGCGGGGTCTATGGGGAGCTCGCGCCCGTGGTACCAGATCCCCCTCGTCCGGTGGAAATCGTCCTTGACCATGCCGGCCACCGGGATCTCCAGCCCCAGGTCCGCCAGGACCTTCTCCGCGACGTGGACCTGCCCTTTCCCTCCGTCCATCAGCAGGACGTCCGGCAGCACCGAAAAGCCGGCCGAGCCGTCCCTGGCGCGGAGAAAGCGTCTCGTCAGCACCTCCTCCATCGAGGCGTAGTCGTTGGGACCTGTCACGGTCCTGATCCTGAATTTTCTGTAGTCGGTTCTCTTCGGCTTTCCGCGGTCGAACACGACCATGGAGCCCACCGATTCGAAGCCGCTGATGTTGGAAATATCGAAGGCCTCCATCCTGTCGGCGCAGGGGACGCCGAGCAGCTCCCGGATCTCCCGCACCGCCCCCGTCGTCCGCATCTCCTCCCTCTGGAGCCTCTCGCGGTCCCGCGAGAGGGTGTTGGCGGCGTTCTCGGCGGCCATCTCCACCAGCTTCTCCTTCATGCCCCTCCGGGGAACCCGGATGGCGACCCTGGAGCCGCGGCGATTGGACAGCCATTCCTCCAGCAGCTCCCGGTCGGGAATCTCCCTCTCGATCATGAGCTCCTTCGGGATGAAGGGCGTGCCGGCGTAATACTGTGAGATGAAGCTCGAGAGAATCTGCCCGGGCTCCTCGTCCTCGGAGGTGAGGAAGAAATGCTCCCTGCCGATGAGGCGTCCTCCTCTCACGAAGAACACCTGGGCGACGGCCTCCGTGCGCCCCATGGAGCTGTTGTCCTCCTTCGCGGTGTCCACGGCGACGGCGATGACGTCCCTGTCGTCACCGTCCGCCGAGGTGATCTTCTGCCGCTCGCCGATGATCCGGATGCTCTCGATCAGATCCCTGTAGCCCGCGGCGTCCTCGAACCGCATGTCGGCGGACGCCTCCTGCATCTTCTCCGTGAGGCGCCGGATCTCCTCCCCGGTGTCCCCGTCCAGGAACCGCACCGCCCGCATCACGTTCGCGCGGTATTCCTCCTCGGAGACCCAGCCCTGGCACGGCGCGCCGCAGCGGCCGATGTGGTAGTTGAGGCAGGGTCTTCCCTTTCCCTGCGTCTCCGGCAGGCGCCTCGCGCAGGTCCGTATGCGGTAGAGCCTCGTCAGAAGCTCGATGGTGTCGTGGACGGCTCCCGCCGTCGGGTAGGGCCCGTAGTACTTCGAGCTGTCCTTCTTCATCCCCCTGGCGAGGAGGATCCGGGGATAGGCTTCGCCGAGCGTCACCCTGATATACGGATAGGTCTTGTCGTCCTTCAGCATCGTGTTGTACTTCGGACGGTTCTCCTTGATCAGGTTTGACTCCAGCACCAGCGCTTCCAGCTCGGAATCCGTGACGATGTACTCGAACCGGTCGATCTCGGACACCATGCGGACGATCTTCGGGGACTTGTTTCTCGTGCTCTGAAAATACTGCCGTACCCGGTTTCTGAGGGAGACTGCCTTTCCGACGTAGATGATCTCGTCGTGGACGTTGTGCATGATATAGACGCCGGGCTGCCTCGGCAGCTTCGCCAGCTCGTCCTCTATCACGAACCGGCCGCTCATGAGAAGCTTCCCGGGAGCGTTCCCTCAGGGCGGGACGGCTGATCCGGGCCGCCGCCCGGCGGCTGTTCCGTCTCCGGTCCGGGCGTCCTTTCCGGCAGCTGCCCCGCAGGGCTTCCGGCGGCGCTGCTCCCGGGATCCGCGCCCGCCGCGCTTTCCGCGGCCGTGACCGGGGAACCTGCCGCGGGAGCGGCCGTCTCAGGAACGGGCCGGTCCGGCCTGCCGGTGATTTCCGTCTCCCCGGCCTCCTCGGGCAGTCCCTCGCAGCGGCGGAAAATGTCCATGAATTCCTTGCCGGTGATCGTCTCCTTCTGAATCAGGAACTCGGCGATCCGGTCCATCGTCTCCCTGTGGCCGCGGAGCATCTCCAGCGCCGTCTCATAGGCCTTCCGGAGCATCAGCATGACCTCCCGGTCGACCTCGGTAGCGGTCTGGTCGCCGCAGTTGAGAACCGTCCGCCCGTCGAGATACTTGTTCTCCTGGGTGGCGAGGCCCATGAGTCCGAACTTCTCGGACATACCGTACTGGGTGATCATCGCCCTGGCGATGGCCGTCGCCTGCTCGATGTCATTGGCGGCCCCGGTGGTGACCGTGTCGAATACGATCTCCTCCGCTGCGCGGCCGCCCAGGGAGACCACCAGCCTCGCCTCCAGCTCCTTCTTCGTGTTGAGGAACTTCTCCTCCTCGGGCACCTGCATCACGTAGCCCAGGGCGCCCATCGTCCTGGGGATGATGGTGATCTTCTGGACCGGCTCCGTATTCTTCTGGAGGGCCGTGAGCAGGGCGTGGCCCACCTCGTGGTAGGAGACGATCCTCCGCTCCTCCTGTCCCAGGATGCGGTCCTTTTTCTCCTTGCCGACGAGAACCACCTCCACCGCGTCGAGAAGATCCTTCTGGCAGACCGCCTTTCGGCCTCTCTTGACGGCGAGGATCGCGGCCTCGTTGATCATATTGGCGAGATCCGAGCCCACGGCTCCGCCGGTGGCCAGGGCCACGGCGTCGAGATCCACGGTGTCGTCCATCGCCACGTCCTTGGAATGGACCTTCAGGATCGCCACGCGTCCCTTGAGATCCGGGCGCTCCACGATGATTCTCCGGTCGAAGCGGCCGGGGCGGAGCAGCGCGGGATCGAGGACCTCGGGGCGGTTGGTCGCGGCGAGAATCAGGATTCCCTTGGAGGAATCAAAGCCGTCCATCTCGGCGAGGAGCTGGTTGAGGGTCTGCTCGCGCTCGTCGTTTCCGCCGAAGCGGCCGCTCTCGCGGGTCTTTCCGATGGCGTCGATCTCGTCGATGAAGATGATGCAGGGGGCGTTTTTCTTTGCCTCCTCAAAGAGGTCGCGGACGCGGCTCGCGCCGACGCCGACGAACATCTCGACAAATTCCGAGCCCGACAGCGAGAAGAAGGGCACGTTGGCCTCGCCTGCCACCGCCTTGGCCAGCAGGGTCTTGCCGGTTCCCGGAGGGCCCACGAGCAGGGCGCCCTTCGGCAGCTTCGCGCCGATCTCGACGTATTTCCCGGGATTGTGCAGGAAATCCACGACTTCCTGCAGGCTCTCCTTCGCCTCGTCCTCCCCGGCGACGTCCCGGAAGGTCACGCCGGTATTCTTCTGGACGTAGCTTCTGGCGCGGCTCCGTCCGACGGACATGACGCCGCCGCCCTTGTTCATCCGGTTCATGAAGATGCTCAGCACGACCATGAAGAGAACAAAGGGAATCAGGAAGCTCAGGATCGTCGACACGATCTCGCTCGCCATGCTGGCTTCCTTCTTGGAGAAGGTGACGCCGGCCGCGATCAGCCTCTCCGTCAGCGCCGTGATGTCCTCCGTCCTGGTGGTGTAGTAGCGGATCGGAGCGGCCTGGCCCAGCAGGGGGAACGGCGTGATATCGATCGAGTCCGCCCCGATCTCCACCGACTTCACCTGCTTCTTCTCCAGCATCTCCACAAATTCGTCGTAGCTGATCTTTCTGGACGACGAATCGCTCATGAGCCCGGAAAACAGGCCCATGCAGAGCATGCTGACCAGGATCAGCACCAGGAGAAGCAGCAGCGACTGCCTGTTTCTGTTATTGTTTCCGCGGGGATCCTGTCCGCCTCGGTTGTTATCCATTCAGTTCCTCCCAAATCCTGTCTGTTATCCCGCCGGAGATCCGGCCCGGCACAGGCCCGCTCCGGCGGCCTTCCTCCGTCTCCTCAGTCGGCGAGGAAGGGATATCGTTCCAGCGCGCTCTCATAGAAGGCGTCCAGCGCCTCCTCTTCGGCGGTCTCTCCCCGGAAGTACGGCAGATACGCCTCCAGGAACAGATCCGCGAGAATGCTGTCGTAGTAAGAAATCTCGTTCACGGCGCAGACCGCCGCGGAATCCGCGTAGACGGCGAGGTCGTTTCCGGCTCCGAAGGCGGGATTGCCGCCTTCCGCCCGCCGCGCGGCCTCCTCCATCGCGTCCCGGTGGTTGACCGCCAGGCCCGTCTCCGCCGCCAGGGCGGTCAGGGTCTCCGCGTCGCAGGCGAGGCCGGCCAGGAATTCCCCTGCCGTCTTCAGATTGTCCGATCCGGCCGCGGCACACAGCCAGAAGCCGCCGGAGACGTAGCTGCCGGGACCTCCGCAGATGCCCCACGCGCCCCGGTTCTCTTCTCCGGCCAGGTACTCCGCCGCCTCCCGCGAGGTCATGAAGAAGGCAAAGACGCCGGAATCGGGCCCGAGGGCCTCCCGCCAGGCGTCGGAACCCCGGCTGCAGTCGCCGACCCAGCCCGACGCGGCGTACTCCGTCATCAGGCGGATCCAGGCCTCCGTGTTCTCGTCAATGGTGATCATGCCGCCCTCGTCCACCCACTGGCCGGAGCGGCTGAGATAGGGATAATAGGTCTCGTCGGGACCGGCGAACAGGAGAAAGCCTCCTGCCCGGAGCTCCTCCGCCGTCTCCCGGAGGCTGTCCCAGGTGGACACCCTCTCTCCGATCACGGAGGGATCGTCCGTGCCGAATATCTCCCCGGCGATGGAACGCCGGTAGACGAACGCGCCGCAGGGAGCTTCCCACGCGACGCCCCTCTGTACGCCTTCGGCGTCCGAGGCCAGCGCCCCGGTAAAGCCGTACTGGCTCCCGACGGCGTCCCCGAGACCGAGCTCCTTCACCGGGACGGCCACGTCCGCCTCCGCGCTGCAGTATTTTGACGCGTCGGTCTCGTCCGTCATGAACAGGTCCACGCGCTGATCCGCGTCCAGCTCCCCGCTGTTCACGAGGAGTCCGTCCAGGCGCTCGTGGTAGAGCTCTCTGTCGCGGATCAGCGTCCACTCGATCCGGACGTCCCCGAAGAGTCCGGAGGCGGTCTCAACGCCCGGCTCCGTCTCCCGGAAGCCTTCTCCGCGGACGTACCCGTCCACGAATCGGTCCGCCGTCTCCTCGGCGGAGGGATTGCAGCAGTAAATTCTGCAGACGTCCCCTTCTCCCCTCAGGGCGGCGGCGAGATCCATGCCGGCGGCTCCCTGAGCCGCCGACAGCGCTGCCGCGGCGGCCAGAAGCATTCCGGCCAGCCTTCCGGCGAAAACCGCTCCACTCATTCCTTTGAACAAATCTTCCCTCCCGAAGCCCGGCAGAGCCCCCCGGAGAGGGCGCTGTTAAGGCGCGCACCCGGCTCCGGCGCCGGACGCGCGGACGGCAGTTACCTGATTATTATAAATCAAAAAGAGGGCAAATGAAATACGCGCATGAAAAAAGAGAACCGTTTCCGGCTCTCTTTTATCACACATTTTCCGCGTGTGTCCTTATACCAGCTCGAGAAGAACCTTCATCGCTCCGTCGCCCGGTCTCTGGGCGATCTTGACGATACGGGTGTAGCCGCCGTTGCGGTTGACGTACTTCGGAGCGATCTCGTCGAACATCTTCTGCGGCATGTCGATCTTCTTCGTGCCCTTCTTGCGGCCCTTGCCGGCCTTCGGGACCTCGACCACCGGATAGAAGACGCGGAGCATCTTTCTCCTGGCGTGAAGCCTGGAGGGAAGATCCTTCTTGATCTCCTTCTGCGTCTCGTCAAAGACAGCCACCTTCTTGCCGTCCTTCACTTCCTTCACACGCTTGCCGTCGGCGTCCTTGCGCGGAACCTTGCAGGTAACGGTGACGTTCTCGAAATTGTCCTTCTCGCGGACGGCGAGAGCGATCAGGCCCTCGGCGATCCTGGCGACTTCCTTCGCCTTGGACTCGGTCGTGACGATACGGCCGTGATACAGGAAGCTGGTGACCTGGCTTCTGAGAAGTGCTTTTCTCTGTGCGGCGTTTCTGCTGAGTTTTCTGTAACCTGACATATTAAGTTTTCCTCCTTTTCACGGCGCGCTGCCGCCACGCTCTTCGGTCTTACTGACGACGCGTAAAAAGCCGCGGGGTACTGTGTCCGCGGAGCGGTGTCATTTTAAACCGGCCGCTCTCCGCTCCGCTGCGCGCGGCCGGCGTATTTCGCTGTTATTCCTCGCTCGGCTTGAGAGCCAGACCGAGTTCCTTGAGCTTCGCGAGAACCTCCTCAAGGGACTTCCTTCCGAGATTGCGAACCTTCATCATATCCTCGGAGGTCTTGTTGCACAGCTCCTCGACCGTATTGATGCCCGCCCTCTTCAGGCAGTTGTAGGAGCGGACCGAAAGCTCGAGCTCGTCGATATTCATCTGAAGAGCCGTATCGATGCGGTCCTCTTCCTTGTCGATCATGATCTCGGCGGACTTGGCCGTCTCGGTCAGATCGACGAAAAGCTTCAGATGCTCATTGAGCACCTTGGCGGCAAGACTTACCGCTTCCTCCGGACTCACGGTGCCGCGGGTCCAGACGTCGAGCGTCAGCTTGTCGTAGTCGGTCTGCTGGCCGACACGGGTGTTCTCCACCGACATATTGACGCGGTCGACCGGCGTGTAGATCGCGTCCACCGCGATGACGCCGATGGGCTGATCGTCCGACTTGCCCTTGTCGGCGCTGACGTAGCCGCGTCCCTTGGTGATGGTGATCTCCATGTTCAGCTTGCAGTCCGTGCCGCCGTCGAGCGTCGCGATCACCTGATCCGGATTCTTGATCTCGATGTCGGAATCCACCTGGATATCCGACGCGCGGACCACGCCTTCTCCCTCGTACTCGATGTAGGCCGTCTTCGGCTCATCGGTGGCGGCGTTGTTCCGGATGGCGAGGTTCTTAAGATTCATGATGATGTCGGACACGTCCTCCTTGACGCCCGGGATGGGGTCGAATTCGTGGAGAACTCCGTCGATCTTCACCTGGCTCACTGCGGCGCCCGGGAGCGATGAAAGCATAATTCTGCGAAGCGAGTTGCCCAGCGTAGTACCATAGCCTCTTTCGAGCGGTTCGACGACGAACCTGCCGAATCTCTTGTCCTGAGAGAGCTCTTCTATCGTGATCTTCGGCTTGTTAAAATCAAACACGTAAATATCCTCCTGAAAAGTTTAGCTATGACCAATGCCCGCCATGGTTTCGCGAGATTACGGATTACTTGCTGTACAACTCGACGATGAGCATCTCGTTGACCGGAACATCGATGACTTCCCTTGTCGGCACTTCCCTGACGGCGCCTTCAAGCTTCTCTCTGTCGCAGTCAAGCCATTCCGGAACGGCTCTGCCTTCCGTCGCGGCAAGGATTCCGTTCTCTGCCTTGTATCTGGCGGAGGACTTCTTCTTCTCCTTGATCTCGATCCTGTCGCCGGCCTTCGTCTGGTAGGACGGGATGTTGACGCACTTGCCGTTGACCAGCACATGCTTGTGGTCGACGATCTGGCGCGCTTCACGCCTGGTTCTGGCGAATCCGAGGCGGAAAATCACGTTGTCGAGACGGAGCTCGAGCATACGCATCAGGTTCTCGCCCGTCATGCCGGCCATGCGGTCAGCCTTCTCGTAGTAATTGCGGAACGGCTTCTCAAGAACGCCGTAGATGAACTTGGCCTTCTGCTTCTCGCGGAGCTGCTGTCCGTACTCGGAAACCTTGCGTCCCGATCTTCTGAGCTCTCTTCTGGACTTCTTGTCGATTCCGAGATACTGCGGCTCGATTCCGAGCGATCTGCATCTTTTGAGGACAGGTACTCTGTTTACTGCCATAATATAAAACCTCCTGAATGATACCAATGTACTTTACACAGGCTGAATCAGGCCTGCTCCGTCGTACACCGCACGCTGCGGCCTATCTGTTGCGCGTGCTGTCTGTGAGATACCGCGGCGCGGGCGCAGGCCCGGCACCGCAAAAAGCCGCCGTTTCTGACGGTTCCTTTTATAAGAACCGGCGACGGCTGTCACACGTCGTAAGACGTGAAATCATACGCGCCTTCTCTTGGGCGGACGGCATCCGTTGTGCGGGACGGGCGTGCAGTCCTTGATGCTGAGAACGGTAAGTCCCGCCGCGTTCAGAGCGCGGATCGCGGCTTCTCTTCCGGATCCCGGGCCCTTGACGAAGACGTCGACCGTCTTCAGTCCGTGAACGAGAGCAGCCTTCGTCGCTGTCTCTGCCGCCATCTGAGCTGCATAGGGAGTAGATTTCCTTGAACCGCGGAATCCCAGGCCGCCTGCGGACGCCCATGAAAGAGCATTGCCCTGCGCATCCGTCAGAGTCACGATCGTGTTATTGAAGGATGACTGAATGTGTGCCTGTCCATG